>JBOGDN010000652.1:0-8722 GCA_050742995.1 Stackebrandtia sp.
TCGCCGGGCGGGGCCGGCGTCTGCTCGGCGCCGGCGGCGGCGCGCACCAGCAGCACGGCGATGGTGTCGACCATCTGGTCCCGCAGCTCGGCGACCTCGTCGGAGACCGGCGAGCCCTGGGCGCGGGCGCGGCGGACCAGCACCGACCACGCTCCCCGATGCTCGGCGACGAATCCGAAGAACGCCCGCAACGCGCTCCACAGCTGGTCGCGGGGCGGGGCGTCGGCGTCTCCGACGGATCGCCCGATCATCTCCCGCAGCCGTGCCGCCTCGCGTCGGATGCACGCGACGAACAGCTCCTCTTTAGAGCCGAAGTAGAGGTAGACCATCGGCTTGGAGATGCCGGCGATCTGCGCGATCTCGTTCACGCCCGCGGGGTGATAGCCGTCCCGCGCGAACACCTCGACCGCCGCGTCGAGCATCTCCTGCTCGCGCACGGCGCGCGGGACCCGTTTCGATTTCGGCTGCGTCACTCTTGCAATATTACCTTACCCGCAGGTAATATTACGCGAAAGTAAGAAAAGCGGCTCGGGAGGACCGATGACCGACGACGATCTGATGGGCGAGGTGGACCTGACCTCCATCACCCCGACGGACTTCGCCCGACTGGTGCGAAACGCCCCCGAAGACCAGCTCGGCGAGGTCATGTCCGATCCCGACATCCGCGGCAAAGTCCTCGACGAGGTCTTCTCCCGCATGGGCGGCCAGTACGCCGGCAACAAGAAGATCAGCGCCGTCGTCCACTGGAAGATCCTCGACCGGCCCGGCGGCGGATACGACTGCTACGAGACCGTCCTCGAAAGCGGCGGCTGCGTCGTCAACAGCGAACCTCGAAACGAGCCCCGCGTCACCGTCAAGCTGACCGGCGAGCAGTTCCTCAAGCTCGCCTCCGGCAACGGCTCCCCCACCACCATGTTCTTCACCGGCAAGCTCAAGCTCTCCGGAGACATCGGATTCGCCGCCGGACTGTCCAACCTGTTCAACATCCCCAAGGCCTGAAGGGCGCGCGGATCATGAGCGACGGATTCGACATGGACCTCACCGAAGACCAGACCGACGTGCGCGACTGGGTCCGCGGCTTCGCCGTCGACGTGGTGCGCCCGGCGGCCTCCGAATGGGACGAACGCGAGGAGACGCCCTGGCCGATCATCCGGGAGGCGGCCAAGATCGGCCTGTACGGATTCGAGTCGCTCGCCCAGTTCTGGGCCGACCCCACGGGTCTGACCATGCCGATCGTCAACGAAGAGCTTTTCTGGGGCGACGCCGGCATCGGGCTTTCGATATTCGGCACCTCCCTCGCCGTGGCGGCCGTCTACTCCAACGGCGAGCCCGACCAGCTCGCCGAGTGGATGCCGTCGTGCTTCGGCGACGCCGACGACCCGAAAGTGGCCGCGTTCTGTTCTTCGGAGCCCGAGGCCGGCTCGGACGTGGCGGCGCTGCGCACCCGCGCCCGCTACGACGAGGCGAACGACGAGTGGATCCTCAACGGTCAAAAGGCCTGGGCCACCAACGGCGGCATCGCCGACGTCCACGTGGTCGTCGCCTCCATCGAGCCCGAGCTGGGCGCTCGCGGGCAGGCCGCCTTCGTGGTGCCGCCCGGCACGGCGGGGCTTTCCAGCCCGACCAAGATCCGCAAGCTGGGACTGCGGGCCTCGCACACCGCCGACGTTTTCCTCGACGACGTGCGCGTGCCCGGCCGCTGCCTGCTCGGAGGCAAGGAGAAACTCGACGAACGCCTGGCCCGCGCCAAGCAGGCCAAGGCCGACGGCGCGTCGAAGCGCGGCGGGCAGGCCGCGATGCGCACCTTCGAGCTGACCCGTCCCGCCGTCGGCGCCCAGGCCGTCGGCATAGCGAGGGCCGCCTACGAATACGCCCTCGACTACGCCAAACAGCGCCACGCCTTCGGCAAACCGATCATCGCCAATCAGGCCGTGAGTTTCGCGCTCGCCGACATGCGCATGGAGATCGACTGCGCCCGGCTGCTGGTGTGGCGGGCGGCGTGGATGGGCGCGACCGGCAAGTCCTTTGACGCCGGCGAGGGATCCATGTCCAAGCTCAAGGCCGGCGAGGTCGCCGTGCGCGCTGCCGAACAGGCGGTGCAGATCCTCGGCGGAGCGGGCTTCAGCCGGGAGCATCCGGTGGAGCGCATGTACCGCGACGCGAAGATCTACACCATCTTCGAGGGCACCTCCGAGATCCAACGCCTGGTGGTGGCTCGCGCCATCTCCGGCATGCCGCTGCGGTGAGGCGCCATGCCCGGCGTCGCGCCCTCGCCCGATCGACCAGCCGTCCGCGCGTTCAGCCGGGCCGGCGCCGCGGCTCACGTCGGGCTCACCATGGCTCGTCGCGGGCTGCTCACTCCGGGACGCCCCGACCGCGTTGCCCGTCAGTTGCGGCATCTGGCGCGTTGGGGTCTCAGCCTCGCCGGCGGCTTCGGCTCGGCCGCGCGGCGCGACCCGCACGCGGTCGCCCTCGTCGACGAGGGCGGCGAGACCGACTTCGCCGAGCTCGACGCGCGCACCGACCGGCTGGCCTCCGGACTGGGCGGTCTGCTGCCTCCCGACCGCACCTGCGTGGGCGTGCTGTGCCGCAACCACGCCGCCCTGGTGGAGACGCTGATCGCCTGCGCCAAGCTCGGCGCGGACGCGGTGCTGCTCAACACCGGACTTTCCGCGGGCCAAGTGCTGCGCGCCGCCGCCGACCACGACCTCGCCGTGCTCGTCGCCGACGCCGAATTCGTCCCGGTCCTCGGCGAAGCCGCCGACTCGGCGCCGCGCACGTCGATCGTGACGGCCTGGCCGGCCGAAGCCGCCGACGCCGTGCTCGACGGCCCGACGCTGGAGCGGCTCGTCCGCACCTCCCCCGCCGCCGCCCGCCGCCCGCCGCGGCGGTCCGGTCGCACCATTGTGCTGACCTCGGGCGCCACTGGAGACCCCAAGGGCGCGCTCCGGCCCGCGCCCCGTCTGCGGGCGATGACGGCGGTGCTGTCGCGGATCCCGCTACGCGTCAAGGACCGCGCGATGATCGCCGCCCCGATCTTCCACACCTGGGGCTACGCGGCGCTGCAGCTGTCGATGGCGGTGCGCGCCGCCGTCGTGCTGCCGCGACGATTCGAACCCGAGACGGTGCTGCGCCAGCTCGCCCAGGCCCGGTGCACGGCCTTGTTCGCGGTGCCGGTCATGCTGCAGCGCATCCTCGACCTGCCCGAGTACGTGCGACGCCGCCACGACGTCTCGGCGCTGCGCGTGGTGGCCGTCAGCGGATCTCGGCTGCCCGGCGACCTGGCCGTGCGATTCATGGACGCCTTCGGCGACGTCTTGTACAACCTGTACGGCACCACCGAGGTGTCCTGGGCGAGCATCGCCGTCCCCGCCGAGCTGCGTCGCAGCCCGGACACCGCGGGAAGGCCGCCCTACGGGACCTCGGTGACGCTGCTTGACGCCGCCGGGCGCCCCGTCGCCGACCAGCGGACCGGACGGATCTTCGTCCGCAACGACATGCTCTTCGGCGGGTACACCGACGGCGGCGACCGCGACATGCGCGACGGCGCCATGGACACCGGAGACCTCGGACGTCGCGACGCCTCCGGGCTGCTGTTCGTGGATGGTCGCGCCGACGACATGATCGTCTCCGGAGGCGAGAACGTCTTTCCCAAGCAGGTCGAAGACGTCCTGTGCGACCTGGCGCAGGTCAACGAGGTCGCCGTCGTGGGCGTGCCCGACGACGAATTCGGCCAGCGCCTTGCCGCCTATGTCGTCACGCGTCCGGGCGCGCGGCTCGACGCCGAGCAGGTGCGAGGCCACGTCCGGCGCAGCGCCGCGCGCTTTTGCGTGCCGCGCGACGTCTACTTCGTCTCCGCGCTGCCGCGCAACGCCACGGGGAAGGTCGTGGCGCGCTGGCTGACGCCGCCGGGACGCGACGAACGGGCCTGACGAGATCTAAAACGCGACAGCGGTTCAGGCCGCGCCGCGGGAGGCCCGCAGATTCGCGAGAGCTTCCGCCAACAGGGCTTCGCCGTCTTCGGCGGAGCGCCGTTCCATCACGTACGCCACGTGGGTCTTGAACGGGCGCGACGTGGGCGGTTCGGGCGGGGATTCGCGGTCGGTGCCGGCCGGGAGACCGCAGCGGCGGCACTCCCAGGTCTCCGGGACCTCGGCCCGGAGCGAAAACGAAGGACGAGTCTGGTGGCCGTTGGCACACCAGTAGTCCACAAACTGTCGTGGTGCGGGTGTGCCGTGTTCGGGCTTGCTTGCCGGCCTGCCGCCGACCCTCGTGCCTCGAATGGCGTGTCCACTGACCATATCTAAACGGGCTCCTTCACAGGGGGCGCTGTGCGGAGCGCGCGCCGCCGGCCTGCCAAATTCCCGCGGTACGCGCACTGTCGGATATCCGACGCGGACTGAGTCTAAGACGTTAATCACATCAGCGGAAGGGCGGGCGTCGACAATGACTCAGAATTGTGACGTTTTGGCATCGCCGACGTAGAAGGTCGTGCGCGTTTTATGGAAATTGTGGAGCGCGGTCACGCAATGCGTCGAAGTCGCGACTCACGTCTGGGTGATCTGACGCAGCAGCACGCCGAAGCCGATGATGCAGGCCATCCAGACCACGCCGATGACGACGGTCATGCGGTCCAGGTTCTTCTCGGCGACCGAGGAGCCCGCGAGGTTAGAGCTGACGCCCCCGCCGAACATGCTCGACAGGCCGCCCCCCTTGCCCTTGTGCAACAGGATCAAAAGGATCAACGCCCCGCTCGAGAGCACCAAAGTCCCGACCAGGAAGTACATCAACGCCTGCAACATAGCCGCTCGTGGGGTCCTCACCTATACGACATCGTCAAGTCCGCGCCGAAGCATACCTGACCGGCCCGAGGCGTTGGGAGTCACGGCGGCCCGGCGCTCAGCCGGAGGGATCCGCCAGTCCAAGCGAGGCCACGTCCACGCCGCCCCACTGCGCGTTGAGGAACGCGCCGCGGATGTTCTTGCCGCACAACGACAGGGTCTTGTCGTACATGATCGGCACGGTCGCCGCCAGCTCCTGGACGTCCTCGTCGAGGTCGCCCCACATCTGGTACGCCTTGTCCATGTCCTCTTCGGCGTCGGCGGCCTGAATGCGGTCGTTGACCTCCGGGTCGTCAAGCAGCGAGTAGTTGTTGTTGATGCCGTCGACGATCGCGTCGCCGTCGAACAGCGGCGGGATCACCGACGAGCCGCCCGGCCAGTCGGGAATCCACCCGGCGAACACCAGGTCGTGCTGGTTGGCGGGCGTGGCGATCTCGTCGTAGTACGAGGAGGCGTCGTGCTTGTTCAGCTTGACGGTGACGCCGATTCGGGCGTACGTCTCCACGATCGTGTCGGCCAGCTCCAGCGAGCGCGGGACGTCCTGCACGTCAAGCGTCAGCTCGTCGGGGCAGTCGCCGTGTTCGTCGAGCAGCTCCTGGGCGCTTTCCAGGTCCCCTTCGGGATTCGAGCCGAGCCCGTAGACGTCGAAGTCCTTGTAGCCGGGGTCGTCGGGGGTGATCATCGTGGTGGCGTACTCGCCGGCGGTCGCCCCGCCGAGAACGTCCCGGTACTTGCGCTTGTTGAACGCGTACGTCAACGCCTGGCGGCACTCCACGTCGGCGACGGTCTCGGTGTTGATCGCCAGGTAGATGACGGTGCTGGACTCGCCGTTGACGGTCTGCGCCATCAACTCGTCGTCGTTGACCACCTGCTGCACCGAGTTCGCCGGCACGTCGTCGTACATGACCGCGTTGTCGTATTCGGGGTCGCCGGAGACGATCTTCTGCGCGGCCTTCTCGGGGTCGACGCCGAAGACGTACTCGATCTTGTCGGGCGCGGCCCGACGCACCGAGTCGGTCGCGGCGTCCCAGTGCTTGTTGCGCTCGAAGACCGCCTTGCCCTCCTCGCCCTTCTCGCCGTCGCCCTCGGAGTAGTCGACGAGCTTGTACGGGCCGGTGGACAGCGGCGCGGTCCCATAGTCTTCCCAGGTGTCGAACTCCTCGGCCACCGGCGCGAACCCCGTCATCGACACGGCGTAAGGGAAGTCGAGGACCGGCTCCTTCAGCCGGAACTCGACGGTCTTTTCGTCGACGCAGTTCACGCCGTCTATGTCGCCGGTCGCGTCGGCGTCGGTGCGCGGGCCGGTGTAGTCGTCGGGGACGTCGAGCCACCTCAGCGCCCACGGAGGACCGCCGGTGATCTCCGCGTCGTCTCCGTTGCGCACGTCGAAGTTGCGCAGCGTGCCGTAGCGGACGTCCTCACAGGTGACGGGGTCGCCGTTTTGCCACTTGACGCCGTCGCGCAGCGTGTACTCCCAGACGGTGTGGTCGCCGTTGGGGCGGCCGGTGTCGGTGGCCAGGTCGCCGACCAGCTCGGTGCCCTCTTCTCCGGGCGCAGCCTTGTACGTGGTGAGAGTGCGGGTCATCAGCTTCGAGGCGTTGAGTTCGCTGACGACGTAGATCCGCTGCGGGTCCATGGTGCCGAACCCGTCGGCCCTGGTGAGAACCTGGACGGTCCCCCCGGTCTCCGGCTCGTCGGATATCCCGCTCGGCTTGTCCTCGTCGTCGGTGCACGCGGTCAAGGTCGCAACGACAGACGCCGCCGCGATGACTCCGACGATTCGGTTCCGTGCCGCTCTCGATCTGCCGCGCATCGCCACACTCTCCTGAAGGGGGCACAGGACAAAAGCGCGCCCGCCGGTGACCTCACACTTTAAATAAGCCCGCCCGTTTTCGGCAATCCGCCCCGTGAAAGATAACAAGACGGCCACCGCGTGATGAACACGCGGCGGCCGGCAAAGCACACGTGGGCTCGACCCAAGGGTCACACGGCGTGCTCCGGAAAACGGCAGAGCTTGACGAATTCATCTGCCTCGATGCTAGCTCCCCCGACGAGCGCGCCGTCGACGTCGGGCTGCGACATGATCCCGGCCACATTGGAAGCCTTAACCGACCCTCCGTACAGGATGCGGGTCTTCTGGCCGGTCTCCTCGCCGTAGCGGGAGGTCAGCTCGGCGCGCAGCGCGGCGACCACCTCCTGCGCGTCGCCTGCGTCGCAGGTCTTGCCCGTGCCGATGGCCCACACCGGCTCGTAGGCGACCACGACCTTCTCGACCTGCGCGGCCGCGAGCCCTTCCAGCCCCGCGACCAGCTGCGCCACGGTGTACGTCACGTGCTCGCGGGCCTCGCGCACCTCGGCGCCCTCTCCGACGCAGAGGATCGGGGACATCTCGGCGTTGAGAACGGCCTTCGCCTTGGCGGCGACCAGCTTGTCGTCCTCGTCGTGGTACTGGCGGCGCTCGGAGTGCCCGACCACGACGTAGGCGCAGTCGAGCTTGGCCAGCATCGACGCGGAGATCTCGCCGGTGTAAGCGCCGGAGGCGTGCACCGACACATCCTGCGCGCCGTGTCCAAGCATCACGTCGTCGCCGGCGATCACCGTCTGGACGCTGCGGATGTCGGTGAAGGGCGGCAGCACCGCCACCTCCACGTCGGACAGCTGCTTCTCGTTGAGGCTGAACGAGATCTTCTGCACCAGGGAGATGGCCTCGAAGTGGTTGAGGTTCATCTTCCAGTTTCCCGCGATCAGTGGCCTGCGCTTGACTCCGCTCATCATGACTCCAGTATCGACAATCCGGGGAGGGTCTTGCCCTCCAGGAACTCCAGGCTCGCGCCGCCTCCGGTGGAGATGTGGCTGAAGCCGTTCTCGTCAAGGCCGAGGGTGCGCACGGCCGCCGCCGAGTCGCCGCCGCCCACGACGGTCAACCCCGTCGAGTCGACGAGGGACTGCGCCACCGTCTTGGTCCCCTGCGCGAACGCCGGGAACTCGAAGACCCCCATCGGGCCGTTCCAGAACACCGTGCGCGCGTCGGCGAGCTTGCCGGCGAAAAGCTCGCGGGTGCGCGGGCCGATGTCAAGACCCATGGCGCCTTCGGGGATCGCCGAGACGTCCACGACCGAGGCGGTCGCGTCGGCGGCGAAGCGGTCGCCCACGACCGTGTCGACCGGCAGCACCAGTTCGACGCCGCGCTTTTCCGCCTCGTCGACGAATCCCCGGCACTGGTCGATCTGGTCGGCTTCCAGCAGCGACGCTCCCGTGGAGTGCCCCTGGGCGGCCAGGAACGTGAACATCATGCCGCCGCCGATGAGGAGCCGGTCGACCTTGTCGAGCAGGTTGGCGATGACGGCGAGCTTGTCCGAGACCTTGGCGCCGCCAAGCGCCACGACGTAGGGCCGCTGCGGGGACTCCGTGAGCTCGCGCAGCACCGCGACCTCGTCGGTGACGAGCCTGCCGGCGTAGTGCGGCAGCAGTTTGGCCACGTCGTAGACGCTGGCGTGCTTGCGGTGCACCGCGCCGAAGGCGTCGTCGACGTAGACGTCGGCCAGGCCGGCAAGCCGCTCGGCGAAGGCGGCGCGCTCGGCGTCGTCCTTGCTGGTCTCGCCGGGGTTGAACCGCAGGTTCTCAAGCAGCGCCACCGAGCCGGCCACCAGACGGTCCACCGTGTCCTCGGCCTGCGGGCCGACGGTGTCGGAGGCGAATTCCACCTCGACGCCGAGCAGCTCGCCAAGACGCCGCGCGACCGGGGCGAGGCTGTACTTCGGATCGGGCGCTCCCTTGGGCCGCCCGAGGTGGGCGCACACGATCACGTCGGCGGCGGACTCGCGCAGCGCGGTCAGGGTCGGGATCACGCCGCGAATGCGGCCGTCGTCGGTGATGCGGTC
>JBOGDN010000653.1:0-5870 GCA_050742995.1 Stackebrandtia sp.
ATGAGAGCCAGGACGGCCGCCAGAGCGAGCAGCCCCGAACGCGATCCCGACATTATGGACGCGGCCAGCAGCGTCGTGACGCCGCCGACCGTGATCGCCCTTCGGATCACGGGAGTGTCGCGAAGCAGTCCGAACCGGTCGCTGGACGTCAAGATGATGATCACAGGCAGCGCCATCGTCGAAATCATCGCCAGCTGGTTGGGATGACTCGTGAAGCCTTCAAGCCGACCCGACGGCGCCACGCCTCCGGTGAACGCCCAGACCGCCGACGTCATCGCGCCGCCGACCCAGGCCGCGGCCAGCCACCGCAGCTCGCGCGGAGTGGGATCGAATCGGCGCAGTATCACCAGCGCGGTGAGACTGCTGGCGAAGAGCCGGGCGACGTGCAACAGGTTCGCCTGGGTCACGCCGCCGCCGATCAGCATGCCGCCGACGAGCGCGCCGACGCCGATGAACACGACGTACCAGACCGGGCTCCAGCCGAACATCTCGCCGGCGGACATCTGCCGCCGCGGAGGTATGAAGGTCGCCGCCGCGGCCCAGGCCAATATGAGTTCCGGAAATGTGAGAAGCCCGAAGGCGGGGATTCCCGACAGCGGCGCGATGAACCAGGCCGCGCCGAGGGCGGTGAGCGCGAGATTGCGCGCGGTGGTCGATTCCGGCGAATGAACGACAATCGCGAGGAATGCGGCTGTTGCGGCAAATCCCACAAGCACGTAGACAGGGGCGCCCGCCCACATCGCTGCGACCGAGGCAATTGCCGTAATAGCCGACACGGCAATCCATTTGGGCGCGGTGCCGGCGAGCCCATTCACGAGGGATCATTATAATGATCAAAAAGGGCTTTGACAAGGGAAGCTGGGCGCCAACGCAGGAGTTTGAGCCTCAGAACAGCGTGTTAAGCTCGCGGAAGTTTGACTCGGCAACTTTTAACTTGCTATTCGTAATATCAAATACCGGCTACTGAAAAGGCTCCATTGAACAGCGAAGTCATGAGCGTGCGAAGTTACGTTGGGATAATTCGCCGTCGCTGGGTAATCCTGCTTGTCACAGTGCTGACGGCGCTACTGGCCGTTGCCGTTTATTTGTTCGTGCGAACACCTGTTTACGAGGCGACGACGGATATCCAGATCCAGCCGGTGGAAAACGAGGAGGGCAACACCCCGGAGGGGATGCGGGAAGCCGAGGTGGCCACCCAGCAGCACGTCGTCACCTCGCAGAAGGTCACCGAGGAGGTCATCAAGGAACTCGACCTCGACATGTCCACAGGCGAGCTGCTGTCCAAGCATGTGACCGCCGAGGTCGTTCCCGACACGACGGTGCTGCGGATCACCGTGAAAGCCGAGTCTGCCGAGCAAGCCGCCGACATCGCCAACACCTACGCCTCCGCCTACCTCGAATATCGCGGAGACGACGCGGGCACCGTGCTCCAGGAGGCCGGATCCTCCTCGAAGCCGATCACGCCCAACCCGCTGCGCGACGGCGGGCTCGCGGTCGTCGTGGGTCTGCTGGTCGGCATCGGGCTGGCGTTGCTGCGGGATCATTTCGACGACACCATTCACGATGATCTCGTGCTGCGGCGGATCGTGAAGGACCGCCCGGTACTCGGCTCGATCCCGTACTGGGGGCGTCAAGAAGCCTCAGCCGGCGTTCCGGTGACCTTGAACGCGCCGCGAAGCCCCGCCGCCGACGCGTACCGCGAGCTTGCCGCCAGAGTGCGCAAGGTGCTCGCGTCGCCCGGGGGAGCACGCGAAAGAAAAGGCAGCTGCATCCTGGTGACCTCGTCGGAAGCGCGTACGGGAACCACGTCGACGGCGATCAACCTCTCGATCGCCTGCGCCGAAGCCGGCCTTCGGGTGCTGCTGATCGACGCGAACCTGCGCGATCCCGCGGTGGCGGACCGGTTCGGCCTCAGCCCGCGCAAGGGGCTCGCCGACGTCTTGGCCGCGAATCTTCCCGCCTCCGACGGCGCCGTCCAGACCGAGACGGAGAACCTCTGGGTGCTGCCGGCCGGGACGACCAACGTGGCCAATCCCGCCGCGCTGCTTGCCAGTCAGAAAGCGGAAAAGATGCTCGCCGACCTCACGACCAGCATCGAGCTCGTCGTGCTCGACTGCGGCGCCGCCGACGTCGCCGACACCATCGAACTGAGCTCAAGCGCGGACCTGGGCCTCCTGGTGGCGCTGGCAGGCAGTTCCCGCGGCCCCGCGCTCGTCGACGCCGTCGGCCGGCTCGAGGGTCTCGACGTGCCGGTAGGCGTGGTCTGCAACGACGTCAGGCGCTCGCGCGGCAAGAAGAAGTCGCGGAAACTGGCCCCGCGCCGCTAGAGCTGGACGCGGTCGAGCCACTCGCCCTCGCCGAGGTCGCGCAGCAGGCCGACGTAACGCGCAATCTTGTCCTCGGATCGCTTGCCGACGGCGTCCTGCAGGCTGAAGTACAACAGCGTGTTCAGGAACTCCTGGTCGGTCACCGCGGCGTTGGGGGCGTCGAGGCGGGCGTCGAAGTTCGGTTCCGGCGTGCGCCAGTCGCCGTAGTTCTCGTCCAGGTACTGCGAGGGCGGGTCGGGAACGAACTGCGGCTTGCCGAGGAACTCCACCGTTTTCAGCTCGAAGGGCGAGTTCCACCAGCGTGTGGCGGTCCCGTCGTGCCAGATGCGGCCGTCTTCGCCTTCGTAGTGCGGGAAGACGTCGATCATCATGCCGTTGACATGGTTGACCCGCAGCCGATCGGTATTGAAGTCCAGCCGGCGGACGTTGAACCGCTCCAGCCGGTCGAAGGCGTCCTCAAGCTTGGCCGGGGCGATCTCGGAGGTGAAAAAGCCCAGGTCGATGTCTTTGTCCCAGCTGATGAAGCCCTTGTCGCGCTCGTAGCCCAGCAGGGTCCCGGAGATGAGGAACCCGCGCACGCTCAGCTTCTCGAACTCGGCGTTGAGCTCGGAGAGCGCCACGCCCGCCCGCGGCTCGAACGCGGAGGTGTCTCCGGACGGCTTGATCTGACGCACCCGCGTCGCCGCGCCGTGCTTGACGCGGCCGAGCCGGGCTCGCAGTCGCTTGCCTCGCATCGCCTGAAGCAGGATCGTCTTGCGCAGCAGCGCCCGCGCCTCGTCGTGTTCGCCGGCGACGCTCGCGGCCCGCGCCACGGTCGACAGCAGCGGGATGATCCCGTGGCAGCCGCGCGGGCTTTCGTGCCACAGCTCGCGGATCTGGGCGTAGTCCGCCGGAGACGCCATAAGGGACCGCAGCTCCGACCACAGCCGCGCGTAACGCCACAGGCCGGCGCGGATCGCCTCCACCATCTCGGCTTCGGCGGTTTCGCGGTCGCCGGAGGCGCGCAGCGCGCGGGCGGCGCGCAGCTTCTGCTCGGCGAGCTTCTCGCGCTCTGGGCCCGGTTCGGGCAGCATCGTCGAATCCTGCCCGGTCATGCGCGGTTTCCTTTCGAGAGGGTGTCGGCAAGCTGGTCCTCGCCGGCCCGCCGCAGCTCGGCCGCGGCGGCGGCGAGATCCCCGGCGGACTGCTTCTTGTAACCGCGGCGAACGTAGTGCAGCCGCAGGTACTCCGGCCAGGTCGTCTCCACGTTCGGGGCGTCTTCGGTGATGAAGGCGTCGAAGTTCGCGTTGGGCGTGCGCCAGTCGCCGTAGTTCTCGGTGAGGTACTTGTCGGCGTCTGCCGGCAGCGGCAGGTTCAAGCCCTGGATCTCGCGCCGCTCCACGTCGAACGGGCTGTTGGCCCAGCGCACGAACACCGCGTCGTGGTAGACGTTTCCATTCTCCCGGTAGAAGCGGAAGATGTCGATGGGTGAGCCGCCGCGGTGTTTCAGGCCGATCTTCTTGGTGTGCGGGTGCACCACGTCGAAGTCGAAACGCGGGTTCTTCGCGAAAAGCGCGACCAGCGCGTCGTAGTCGAACTCCTCGTCGAAGACGCCGACGTCGATGTCGTTGTCGGACGAAAGCGGCCGACCCACGCGCACAAGACCCAGCGCGGTCCCCGCGGCGATGAAGTAGGGGACGCCGGCGGAGTCGAGCGCCTCGTGCAGGTCCTCGAAGGCGCTCCAGGCGCCCTTGCCCTCAAGCTTGGAGTCGATGATCGGCGCGTCGAGCTGCGCGCCGTCGCGCACCAGGGCGATGGCGCGCTTGTACAGCTCGACCGCGTCGTCGATCTCGCCCGCGCGAGCCGCCGCCGTCGCCAGCTGGCGCACCGCCTTCAGCAGGTCTTCGGGCTCCACGAGCTTGGAGTCCCACGCCTCGCGCATCCGCCGGTACTGCGCGGCGGAGTCGCACAGCTTCGCCGCCGACCACAGCACCTCGCCGTTGCGCGGAAAGCGCCGCACCGCGTCGACCGACGCGGCGTCGGCGTCTTCCTGCGAAAGCACCCGGTAGCCGTACTGCACGACGCGCGCCGCCGAGGCCGCGTGAGACGGCGTCAGCAGCCGCCCCTTCCTTGCCGAGCGCAGCGCCTCGTCGTAACGCCCGTGATAGGCGTGGATGTCGGCGTGCAGCGCCTGCAGGTCGGGCGATTCGGGGAAGCGCGCGTCCAGGACGGCGAGGGTCTCGCTCAACAGGTCGTCGGCGCCGGCGCGGAACACCGCGCGGGCGGCGATCACCGCCGTCGACAGATGCCGGGTGGGAATGCCGCCGCACTGCCGGATGTACCCGGTGATCTCCTCCTGATTGGAGTTCTCTCCCAGGTACTTCAGGGCCGCGTAGGTGCGCACCGCCCCCGACGGAATCGCCCGGTACACGGGGGCGCGGCTGAGCACTCGGACGACGGTCTGTTTGGCGGGGAACGGCATCAAGGTCGGCTTTCTTGCTTAGAGGGGACTAAAAGGTGTCGATGGCGCGAGCGAGGTCCTCGGCGAAGTCGACCTCGATGACCGGGTGGCGTGAAATGTCGAGCGCCTCGATCTTCAGACCGTCCTTGTCGATCGCCAGCTCGATGCCGCGCTCGAAGTAGTCCTGGTCGGCGCATTCGGCCAGCCGCTGGGTGAGGACCGAGCGGTCGCCGGAGGAGATGAAGTTGATGCCGACGGCCTCGCCGAGCGCGCCTTCGCCGACGGTCTTGGACAGTTCCTTGATGTATCCGTCGGAGTCGAGGGTGTACTTGACCTCCTCCTCGGCGACCGAGGCGGTGTTGACGCACACGAAGGAGCGGTCCATGGCGATGTGGGGGAGCAGGTCGTCGAGGATGGCCTCGTCGAAGACGACGTCGCCGTTGAGCCACAGCACTCCGCCGGGGCCGGCGATGTTGAGCGCCTTGAGCAGGCTCTTCGAGGTGTTGGTGTCGCCGTAAGCCTGGTTGTACATGAAGCCGACGTCGGGCACGGCCTCCATGATCATCTCTTTTTTGAAGCCGACGACCAGATGGATCGAGTGGCGGCTGAAGCGAGAGGCGAGCATCCGCAGCGCACGATGCAGGATCGTCTCGCCGTCGGAAAGCGGGGTCAGCGGTTTGGGGTGCGGACGTCCCAGCCGGGAGCCGACTCCAGCGGCGAGGATGACGATGTTGTTGGCCACGAGCACTCCTGCTGAGTTTTGTAAGTTCGTCTCCGGTTGCCGCCGGAGACGAAGCGAATCATTGCGGTTCTGCCAAGCCGCGGCAACGTCAGCGGCACTATTGCGTGAACAAAGGGCGAACCTCGAAGCGTCGAGGACTATATCACCGAGTTCCTGAGCGTTAGCTGGTCGCCGATTCGCCGGCGTTACGCGAGGACTCTTGCAAACCTAACGCGCCGCGCCGGTCAGTCCGGGAGCCTGTGCGCCCCGCGTGAAGGCGTGCCCTCGTAAAACGCCGGTTCCGGCAGTCCCGCGGCTTCGGCGGAGTGCTGAATCTCGCTGAAGACCTTTTCGTATTTGTCCTCATCGACCAGAGCCACGA
>JBOGDN010000654.1:0-7304 GCA_050742995.1 Stackebrandtia sp.
CCGGCGACGCGGCTGCTGTGCGTGGAGCAGACCCACAATTTCGCCGGCGGCGCGGTGTGGCCGCTCAGGGAGCTGGCGGAGGTCTGCGCGGCCGCCCACGACCGCGGCCTCGCCGTGCACATGGACGGCGCCCGGCTGCTCAACGCCGTCGTGGCCTCCGGCGTGAGCGCCGAGCGGTTCTGCGCGCACGTCGACTCGGTGTGGATCTGCTTCACCAAGGGCCTCGGCGCGCCCGTCGGGGCGGTGCTCGCCGGAGACGAGGAGTTCATCGCCCGGGCCCGTCGCTTCAAGCACGGCTACGGCGGGGCGCTGCGCCAGGCCGGCGTCGCCGCGGCTGGCTGTCTGTACGCGCTCGACCGTCACGTGCCGCGCCTGGCCGAAGACCATGCTCACGCGCGTCGCCTCGCCGACGGTCTGCGACAGCTGGACGGCGTCCGCCTCCTCACGCCGCGGCCCGACACCAACATGGTCTTCTTCACGCTCAAAGCCGAGGGCTGGACCCACGCCGCCTTCTGCGACCGCCTCGCCGCGCGCGGAGTTCGCATCGGCGTCGTCGGGTCCGCGCTGCGCGCGGTCACGCATCTCGACGTCTCCGTCGAGGACGTCGACCACGCCCTCGAGGTCGTCGCGAAGGTCTTGACGGCGCCGCCGCCCGTCGACACGCGGGCGACAAATCCCTAAAAGGCGTTCAGCCACCGTCCAGGCTTCTCTCAGACGACGTTGTTACTGTCCTGCGATCCGCGGCGTCCGTGTCGAGCGCCGCGTCTCCCTCGCCGTACGCGAGGCGACACAACCGAAAACCGACGCCGGGGTCTGCTCGGCGGCCGCGTGTCTGCCTCACTCGCCGCCTTCCGCAGTACTCGGTTCGGTCGTTTACCCGAGTCGAGACGGGAGACCGAAAAAGTCCATGACCACGGCAGCCCCGGAGCGTGAAAAAACGCTCGCGCCGAAAGCCAGGGATCCATACTTCTCCAACGCCAAGTTCGCGCTGATCGTCCTGGTGGTGATCGGGCACGCCTGGGCGCCGATACGCGGCGACAGCAACAGCGTCCACGCCTTCTATATAACGCTGTACGCGTTCCACATGCCCGCGTTCATCCTCCTGAGCGGATACTTCTCCAAGACGTTCACCGCCCGCCCCGACCAGCTGCGTCGCGTCCTGACCGGAATCCTCGCGCCCTATCTCATCTTCTCGATTCTCTACGAGGTCTTGCAGTACTTCACGGACGAGAACGAGGGGACGATCCTGCTCGATCCGTACTACCTGCTGTGGTTCCTGGCGGCGCTCTTCGTGTGGCGCATGACTTGTCCGCTGTGGAGGTTGATCCGTCAGCCGTTCCTCGTGGCGCTGCTCATCTCAATGGGGGCGCTGGTGCTCGACCTGCCCGGCACCTTCGACGTGGGGCGCATCCTGCAGTTCCTGCCGTTCTTCGTGGCCGGCATGCACATGAAACGCGAACACTTCGAGATGCTGCGCCGACCGCTGGTCCGCGTCGTCGGGCTTGCCGCCAGCCTCGCGATCCTGGCCGCCGCGTTCTTCTTCGGAGGGGAGCTGGAGGCCGACTGGGTGAAGTACACCGACGGCGCCGAGCAGTTGGACGTCACCGTCTGGGAGGCCCTGCCGGTCAGGCTCACCCTCATGATCGCCGCCGGGGTGCTCATGGCGACCTTCCTCGCGTGGATTCCGCAACGCCAGCTGCCGACGACTCGCCTCGGCGACATGACGATGTATCCGTTCCTCCTGCACGGCTTCTTCGTCAAGCTCGCCAACCACACCTGGGAGTGGTACGACCTTCCGGCGGTGAACACCGGCGCCGGAGCGATCGGGGTGACGGTGCTTTCGGTCGCGTTGACGCTTGTGCTGTGCACCCCTCCGGTGCGCTGGCTGACCCGCCCGGTCGTGGAGCCGAAGCTGAACTGGATCCTGCGCAAGGAGGAGGAGCGACGAAAGCCCCGCCCATATCCGTCCTGAGGCTCAACTGGTGACGTCTTTGGTGGTGAACCGCGCCCACGCCGCGGAGACGAACACCGCGGTGTAGACGGCCGCCGACGCCAGGCCGGCGGCCACGCCGTCCCACACGATCGGATCGCGCAGCAGGTCGCCCCAGGCGTACCAGTGCGTGGTCAGCAGGTACGGGTGCAGCCACGACAGCACGTCGAGCGATCCCAGGATCCTGTCCGCGACTGTCCAGATCACCACGGACACGGCCGCGCCGATCGGCTGCTCGGTCATCGTCGACGCGAAAAGGCCGATCGCGCACACGGCAAGCAGCGTCGCGGCGACGTACACGCAGACCAGGCCCACTCGCCAGGCCGACTCGGCGAAGCCGATCGCCGTTCCCGACATCGTCGTCATCTCGCCGGCGCCGAAGAAGATCAGACCGGCGGCCGCCGCCGTCGCCGCCACCGCCGCGACCGCCATGACCGTGACGATCGCCAGCGCGGCGAACTTCACCGCGAGCAGCCGCGCCCTGCCCACCGGCACGGTGAGCAGATACCGCAGCGTGCCGATATTGGCTTCGCCGGCGACGGAGTCGCCCGACACGACGCACACCGCCAGCGGCAGCAGCATGACCAACTCGATCGTAAACGTCGCAAGCACGACGAACAGGCCGTTGCCGAGCAGCACCGAGAAGAACGGCGGACCGCTTGTCGACTGGGTGACGTACAGCGTGACCGCCACGAGCACGGGCACCGCGCACATCAACGCCAGGCCCGCGATGTTGCGGCGGCGCGTGACGATCAGGCGCAGCTCCGAGCGCAGCAGGCGGGCGCTTCCTTGCGACGCCGACGCCGCGCCGGGCTCGGCCGTCTCAACCGCTGACATCGAATCCCTCCCCGGTCAACGCGACGAACAGGTCCTCAAGACCCGGCGCCTCCACCGCGAATCCCCGCACCGGAACCCCGGCGTTCACCGCCGCGACCACGATCTTCTCCGGCTCGGTCTCGCCGAGCTCGGCGGCGGCGCTTGCCGCGTCGACGTGGACGTCGCGAAGACCCAGGTCGCGCAGAACGGTCGCGGCCGCGGCGGGGTCGGAGGTCTCGACGCGCACGCGGGAGTGAGAGTTCGAGCGCAGCTCGTCCAGGCGGCCCTGGACCTTCAGCTTGCCGCGGTGCATGACGGCCACGTGTTCGCAGATCTGCTCCACCTCGGTGAGCAGGTGGGTGGAAAGCAGCACGGTCGTGCCGTCAGCGGCCAAGGCGCTGATCAGCGCGCGCACCTCGCGGGTGCCTTGCGGATCCAGGCCGTTGGTGGGCTCGTCGAGGATCAGCAGATCCCGCGGCCGCAGCAGCGTCGCGGCGATGGCGAGGCGCTGCTTCATGCCAAGCGAGTAGGCGCGGTAGTTCTTGCGGGCGGCGGCCAACAACCCCACCCGGTCCAGGGCCAGCTCGACGCGCGTGTCCGCCGAGGCGTTGTCGGTGGAGCGGTCGGCGGCGTCGAGGCGGCGCAGGTTGTCGCGTCCGCTCAGGTAAGGATGGAATGCCGGGCCCTCCACCAGGGCGCCCACGCGCGGCAGCACCCGCTCGGCCGCGTCGGGCATGGCTTCGCCGAGCAGCTCGCAGCGGCCGAAGGTGGGTTCGACGAGACCAAGCAGCATCCGGATGGTGGTGGTCTTGCCGCTGCCGTTGGGGCCGAGGAACCCGAAGACGGTTCCGCGGGGCACGTCGAGGTCGAGACCGTCGACGGCCAAGACGTCGGCGCCGAAGCTCTTGCCAAGACCTACGGCACGCACGGCGGCGCGGGAGTCGTCCCCCCGCGCCGTCGACGCGTCGTTCATTCCTGACCAGCCACTTCGTACAACCGCTCCGGCGTGACGGCGCCGACCAGGAGCCGGCCGTCGTCGACGAGCAGAGCGTTGACCAACGTGGTGGAGATCAGCCGTCCCGAACCCCACTCCCCGGAGACTTCGGGGAACTGCTCTAGCAGCGTCTCGGCGTCGAGGTCGACTCCGTGCTCCTGTCGGGAGTCCTCGGCTTCCCGACTGCTCTCCAAGAACTTGTCGAGGTCGAACTCGGTGACCATCACGGACGACCAGCCCTCGCCGACGACCTCGACCTGCGAGTGCTCGTCGCGCTGGCCGTGGCTCCACAGCGTGTCCAGGTCGTCGTTGCCTTCTTCGACCTCGACGCCCGACGGCGCCGTGAACGTGAAGTTCTCGGCGTCGGGCACGTTGAACTCCACCCGCGTGAACGCGATCTCGAAGGCGGGCTCGTTCGCGTCGGCTGCGTAGACGCGGGTGCGCAGCGGCACTCCGGTCTCGGCGTCGACGGCCAGGCTGACCTCGCCGATCAGCGAATCGTCGCCCTTGGGTCGCAGCGTCAGCTCGTAGGCGTCGCGGTCGGCGACCTCGGCGGAGCCGTCGGTGGTCACCTCGGTGCTTTCGCCGACGGCCTGCAGCGCGGCTTCGGCGGCCTCGACCGGGTTCGCGCCGACAAGGTCCGGCGGCGGCCACAGCGGCCGTTCCGCGGCCCCTTCGGGCAGCGTGTAGTGGACGGCCTTGTCGCTTTCGCTGTTCCACATCCACATGTCTTCGCCGTTGCGAATCACGTCGGACTCCCCCAGGTCGCCCATGAGCGCGATCCGGGCCTGATCGGGAGCGGCGTACCAAAGCCGCATGGTTTTGCTTCCGTCGGCCAGCTCGGCCGCGTCCGATCCCGCCTCGCCCAGGTCCGGAAGACCCAGTTCGGCGGTTTGGACAACGGTGCCGCTCAAACCGTCGATGTCGGAGTTTTGAATGTCGACGAGCAGTTCGGCGGCGCTGCGGTCGGGAAGGTCGGCGGAGCTGTTCGCCGAGACGATCCCGGCGCCGGCCGCCACCGCGACCGCGACGGCTCCGATCGAGACCGGGACCGCGAACCGGCGCGCGGTGCGTATCCGTGACATCTGCGTTCCTTCCTGTGAAACGTCGAAAGTCGTGTGGCGCGGCTGCGCAGTGTTGATACTGCGCCTTCGGCGCTGAGGCGAACCTGAGATCGGCTGAGCAAATCCACAGGTTATTGACTACCGTCGTCGCATGCGGATCCTCATCGTCGAAGACGAACAGCGCATGGCCGCCGCCCTGGAGCGGGGCCTGCGCGCCGACGGATTCGCCGTGGAGGTCGTCCACGACGGGCCGAGGGGGCTTGAGGAGTCTCGTTTCGGCTCCTACGACGCCGTCATCCTAGACATCATGCTCCCCGGGATGTCGGGGTACGAGATCGTCCGGACGCTGCGGCGCGAGAACAACTGGGTCCCGGTGCTGATGCTGTCGGCCAAGGACGGCGAATACGACCAGTCCGACGGCCTGGACCTGGGCGCCGACGACTACCTGACCAAGCCGTTTTCCTATGTGGTGCTGCTTGCCAGGCTGCGGGCGCTGCTGCGGCGCGGCTCGCCGCCGCGACCGTCGGTGCTGACCGTCGGCGACCTCACGCTCGACCCGGGGCAGCGCACGGCGCGGCGCGGCGACGCCGAAATCTCGCTGTCGACGCGGGAGTTCTCGCTGCTTGAGTACCTGATGCGCCACGCCGAACAGGTCGTGCCGAAGGTGACGCTGCTCGACCACGTCTGGTCGGCCGGCGAGGACACCCACGTCAACCTCGTCGAGGTCTACATCGGCTACCTGCGCAAGAAGATCGACGCGCCGTTCGGCCGCGAGAGCCTGCGGACGGTGCGCGGCGCCGGCTACCGGCTCACGGCCGATCCGCGATGAGCACGCGCTGGCACACGCTGCCGCTGCGCGTCAGGCTGGTCGCGCTCGGCATGGGCGGCCTGCTTTTCGGCTTCGCCGTCGGCGGCATGGCCCTGGTGTTTTCGCTGCATTACGTCACGCAGAAGTCGGTGGACGCCACCGCCACCGAGACCGCCGACAACATCGCCGCCCTCCTGGAAGAGGACAAGCTGCCCGACCCCATCGCCACCGGCCGCGAATCCACGATCGTGCAGATCTACGACGCCGAGGGGCGGTTCGAGCGCGGGTCGCTCGGCGCCGACCCGCTGGTGCCGCTTTTGAAGGACTACCAGATGGACGACGCGCTCGACGAGGGCGCGCACTTCACGGTGCCGGGGAATCGCGCCAGCATGTCGACCGATCTTCGCGTCACCGCGGCGCCCGCCGGAGAGCGCGTCGTCGTGGTCGGGGTGTCTCGTTCGGAGTTGAACGCGGTGCCGAAGTTCGCCAAGGGCCTGGCGGTCATGATGAGCGCGCTGGCGGCGACGGTCGCCGTCGTGCTGTGGTGGCTGGTCGGCAGGACGCTGCGGCCGGTCGAGGCGGCCAGAACCAAGCAGCGCGCGTTCGTCGCCGACGCCGCGCACGAGCTGCGCAGTCCCCTGGCCAACATGCGCACGGAGTTGGAGGTCGCCGAACGGGTGGGCGCCCCGCCGGAGCTGCTGCACGACCTGCTCGCCGACGTGGAGCGGCTGTCGCGCATGACCGAGGATCTGCTGCTGCTGTCGCGTCTTGACGACGCCCGGCGTCCGGTGCGGCCGCAAGACCTCGACCTGGCCGAACTGGTCGGCTGCCGCGTCGCCGAATACTCCGAGGCGCGCGTGCCGGTGGTCGCCGACCTGCCCGAGGCGTCGGTGGAGATGCGCGCCGACGCCGACGCGGTGCGGCGGATCCTGACCAACCTCGTCGACAACGCCGTCCGCCACGCCGAGACCCGGGTGACGGTGACATGCCGGGTCGTCGACGGCGGCGCGCGCATCACGGTCAGCGACGACGGACCCGGCGTGCCGGCCGACGACCGAGCCCGCGTCTTCAACCGCTTCACCCGCCTCGACGACGCCCGCGGCCGCGACTCCGGCGGGGCCGGTCTCGGCCTGCCGATCACCGCCGAACTGGTCGCCGCGCACGGCGGCAGCATCGAGCTGCGCGACGCCTCGCCCCGCGGTCTGCGCGCCGAAGTGCGCCTGGCCGGCCTCTAAACGCCGCACCCCTGGTTCACGGCGTCAACACGGTGATGCGGTCGTCGACGCCGCGCCATTGTTTGCCGGCGGTCAGCACTTCGGCGACGAGCGCTTGACCTGAGGCTATGACCAACGCATCGGGCAGGCGGACGGCCGGGTGCTTCGCCCGAATGCGCGCCGCCAGATGCGCGATTTCGCGATCTAGCGGCAGTATCTGCGCTGCCACATCGTCGACGGCGTTTATCGTGCGCTGCACGATCGCTTCTCCCCGTCGTTCGGCCAGCACCAATATCTCGGAAAACACGCTCGCCGGCACCACGATTTCGTGTTCTATTCGGCTTTGCAACGCAGCTGTGGCAGCTGCGTGACACGCGTCGGCGGGATTCAGCAGCCCCAGCAACACGCTGCTGTCGAC
>JBOGDN010000655.1:0-2052 GCA_050742995.1 Stackebrandtia sp.
AGTACAAATAGCCGCGCACCAGGTCAGGCCGTCACACAGCCGCGCCCGGCAGAGCTCGGGACCCGTCCCGAGCTCTGAGGCTACGGTCGCCGCCATGACACACATGAAGAAGCTCGCCGTAGTCCTCACCTCGTGCGCCGTGACGCTGGGGGGCGTGCTGCTTTCCTCCTCCGCCGAGGCGCGGTCCGCGGACCGACTGGTCGTCACCGAAGGCGGAACACCGGACGACCCGAAGGTGTACTCCGGAGACGGCGCGGCAGTCGACGGGATCACCGTCGAAGCCGACAACGTGATCGTCGAGGACTATGTGGCCGAACAGCCCGAGGCGCCGGGCGTCGAGATCTTCGGCGACAACGTCACGATCCAGAACGTCACGGTGACCGACCCGCAAGGCGGCGACGGAGACGGCGTCCGGTTCTTCGGCGACGACCTGAAGATCCTGAACAACACGATCAGAGGCACGGACAACGACAACGGGCACGCCGACTGCATGCAGACGTTCTCCGACGACACCCCGCCGAGCCAGAACGTGCTCATCGAAGGCAACCGGTGCGAGCAGATCGACAACATGTGCCTCATGGCCGAAGGCCCCAACGACGGCGAAGGCGACGGCGTGGGCCACTCGTCGGACTTCACGATCAGAAACAACTTCTGCGAAACCCTCGAGGCGTCGCAGCACTTGATGATCGAGGACGTCCAGGACGTCGTCATCGCCGACAACGAGTTCGCCGGACCCACGTACCGGGCGATCGGGCTGGCGATCAACTCCACCGGCGCGCACGTCGGCGGAAGCACGCTCAACCCCGACATCGAATGCGAGGTCGGCATCGACGAGTCGTCTATGGACGGCTACGAGGGCCCCGAACCCGGCTGCGAGCCGTAGGCCGAAAGGCTACTCCTCCTCAAGGGAGCTCAACGTCAGCTCCTTGGACCTCGCGAGCAGGTTCTCCACCGCGTCGTCGCTCCATTTGCGATCGAATGAGATGGCGAAGATCAACGTCAGTTCGGTGGCGACCAGCTGGTCGTGGTCGATTCCGTCAAGCAGCTCCTCCTCGCCGAGCGCGCCGCGCACGGCGGCCTCGGCGACGCGCGCATCCAGGCTCTGCCCGTCGCCGAGGCGCTCCTGGGTCTCGCGGACGAACTTGGTGATGCCGCGGACGTCGGCGTCGTCGCTGAAGCGGCTGCGCACCCCCAGATAGAAAACGGCCCCCACCATGGCGGCCAGCAGTGAGGGATCGACGTTTTCGACTTTTTCGCGGCGTTGGCGGATGCGTTCCTGATCGCGGCGCAGCACCGCCTCCAGAAACGCCGACACCGTCTCGACCTCTGCTGACATACGCGCGCTCCTCGCAGCCGTGACTGTTGCGGTTGCGGTCAATCGTCCCGTCTCGGAGTCGACCGCGGGGCGCGGGGGCGCACAAGGCGCGCGTCAGACCTTAAGGCCAGTCGGAGGGGTCAACCCGGTAGGAGGGGTGTCGATGCCGTTGTCGACGGAGAAGAAGTCCTCGGCTCGGCTCGGAAGCGGCGGGCTGACCGGGGGCAGGTCGAGCGCGAAGACGTGTCGCACGACGCGCTCGGCGGCGTCGCCGCGTTCCCAGTCGCAGAAACGGCCGCGGAACTCCGCGCGCTCGGCGGCGTGGAAGTCGTCGCCGCGATGCAGCTGGCGCAGCCGAGCCGTCAGGTCGTCGAAGCAGCGCTCCATCGGCCCCGGAGCGGTCGCGGCGAGGTCGAGGACGATGCCCTCTTCGGCGCGCACGTGCTCCCAGTCGGGGGCGTAGACGACGATCGGACGGTCGGCGACCGCGAAGTCGACGAGCGAGTCGGCGTAGTCGGTGATCAGCACGTCGCTTGCCAGATAGACGTCGGCGACGGTCGCGCCGACGACCTCCTCGCCGGCGGCGGTGCACACGCGGCCCTGTCCGTCGACGGCGACGACCACCGCGGTGGCGGGCAGCTGCTTTTCCAGGTTGGCGGCGTCAAAGGCCGGGGCGCCCGCGCCGGGCGGCCGCGCCGCCGGACGATAGCCCACCACGCGCACGGCCGGCCCGAGGC
>JBOGDN010000656.1:0-5647 GCA_050742995.1 Stackebrandtia sp.
CTTCATGGGAATGGGACGGCGGCGTGCGCTGTTTCGGTTCCCGCAGTATTTTTAAGTCCCCGACCAGTCGAGACTCGACCGTTCGGCCGCCTCCGAAGGTCCGTATCGCTGTGACCGAGAACGCAACGGGGGATGCGGCAATGCCTGTGGCGTAGCGTGCTCGGGTCATTTACGATTGCGATTCGTGACTGCCAAGTTCGCGCGCTCGCGGCGCTACCTGATGTGTCGTCCGGCCCATTTCGCCGTCGAATACGCCATCAACCCGTGGATGGACACCTCCACCCCGGTCGACGTCGCCGCCGCCGTCGCCCAGTGGCGGGATCTGGCCGAGACGCTTCGCGAGCTCGGCCATTCCGTGGACGATTTGGAACCGGAGCCGGGCCTGCCCGACATGGTCTACGCGGCCAACGGCGCCTTCAGCGTCGACGGCGTGGTCTACGGCGCGCGGTTCCGCTACCCGCAGCGCCAGGCAGAGGCCGCCGCGCACGAGAAGTGGTACCGCACGGCCGGCTGGCGGTTCGTCGCGCCCACCGAGACCAACGAAGGCGAAGGCGACTTCGTCTATGTGCGGGGAAGGCGGCTCGTCCTCGCCGGCCACGGATTCCGCACCGACCCGCGAGCCCATGCCGAGGCCGCCGAGGCGCTGTCGCGTCCGGTGATCTCGCTGAAGCTGGTCGACGCGCGCTTCTACCACCTTGACGTGGCGCTCACCGCGCTCGACGACGACACGATCGCGTACTACCCGGGCGCCTTTTCGCCGGCGTCGCAGCGGATCCTGCGTCAGATGTTCCCCGACGCGCTCGTCGCCGACGAGGACGAC
Source organism: Stackebrandtia sp. (assembly GCA_050742995.1). Classification (GTDB taxonomy): domain Bacteria; phylum Actinomycetota; class Actinomycetes; order Mycobacteriales; family Micromonosporaceae; genus Stackebrandtia. The sequence goes on from JBOGDN010000656.1 coordinate 821, forward strand.
GCCCTGGCGTTCGGGCTGAACACGGTCTCCGACGGCAAGCACGTGGTGCTCAACGCCGAGGCGGTGCGCATGGCCGACAAGCTCGCCGAGCGCGGATACACGCCGGTCGCCGTCGAGCTGTCGGAGATCAAGCGCGGCGGCGGCAGCGTCAAGTGCTGCATCGCCGAGCTGCGTCCTTAAGCGACTTTCTCAAGCGGCTGCGACAGGCGCAGACGCGGGACCGGGCGCAGTTTGAAGACGACGTGGACGTCGCGGCGGCGACAGCGGATCGCGAAGCCGACCGCGGCGGCCGCCAGCGAGGCCGCGCCGCCGATCCACAGGCCGGCGCGCGGGTTGACCACCTCGGAGATCCAGCCGATGGCGGGGGCGAAGAGCGGCGCCGAGCCCAGGAACACCAGCACGTAGATGGACATGATCCGGCCGCGGAAGGCGGGGACGACGCCCAGCTGCACGCGCTGGTTCGCCGCCTGCGCCACGTACACCATGGCGAATCCCGTCGGCAGCAGCAACAGCGCGGCCGTCCACAGCGACGGAGCGAACGCGACGACGATCTCGAGCGCGCCGAATGCGGCGGCCGCGCCGAGCAGCACGTGCGCGCTGGGGCGGTCGCGGCGTTTGGCGCTGAACAGCGCGCCGGCGAGCGCGCCCACGGCGCTGGCCGCGGTGAGGACGCCGAAGGTCGCCGGTCCGGTGGCGAAGACCACCTTGGCCATCAGCGCGAGCGTGACGGGGAAGTTGAATCCGACGCCCGCCACGACGAACATCAGCACCAGCGGCAGCATCAGGTCCGGGCGGCGCGTCGTGTACTTGAGCCCGTCGCGGATCCTGGCGGCGGCGGGCTTGCCCGCGGCGCGGTGCAGCACCGCGACGTCCATCAGCAGCAGGCCGACGACCGGCGCGGCGTAGGTGGCGGCGTTGATCGCGATGACGACGCCGGTGCCGAAGAGCGCGATCAGGCCGCCGGCGAGCGCGGGCCCGACGATGCGGGCGCTGTTGAACGTCGCGGAGGAAAGTGAAAGCGCGTTCGGCAGCGACTCGTTTCCCACCATTTCGGACACGAACGACTGGCGGACGGGGTTCTCCACGGCGTTGACGACCCCGAGCGAAAACGCGAACACGTACACGTGCCACAGCTGCACCGTCCCCGCGATCGTCATCGCGGCCAGCGTCGCGGCCATGGCGCACCACAGCGTGTTGGCCCACAGCAGAAGCTTGCGCTTGTCGAAGGAGTCCGCGAGTTTGCCGCCGTATAGGCTCAGCACCAGCAGCGGGGTGAACTGCAGCGCGGTGACGAGGCCGAGGGCGGTGCCGGAGTCGCCCGACAGCTGGAGCACCAGCCAGTCGACGGCCACGATTTGCATCCACATGCCGATAAGCGAGATCAGCTGGCCTGCGGCGAACAGCCGGTAGTTGCGGATTGTCAGGGAGCGGAAGGTTTCGGCCAGGTGTCTTCGCATAAGGGCTGGGGCGCCTCCTCGGCGGGTAAGGGGTAAACGCTTTTTCGAACCTAACGCCGCCGAGCGCTCGACTGCCAGGTTTCTGTATCAAGGGTCACCAAACTTCAGTGCCGCTTCGGGACGAAGGGACGTTAAATCGCGTGCCGGCGTCCGACCCTGCTGTCACACTGACCGGCATGGAACCTTCTCGATTGAACGCCTGCCTGACCTCGGACGCGACGCTCCTGGCCGCCGCGGCCGTCGACGGCCGGACCGACGCCGTCGTCCCCAGCTGTCCCGACTGGACCCTTGGAGATCTGCTCGAGCACGTCACGCACGTCTACGACCACAAGACCCAGTGCATGCGGCTCGGGAAGGCCCCCGACCCGTGGCCCCCGGAGCACCCGCGTCAGGGCGAGCTGCTGACGCGGCTGCGCGGCGCGTTGGGAGATCTGCTCGCCGAGTTCGACTCGCGCGATCCCTCCAGCCCTTCGTACACCTGGTACGAGCCCGATCAGACCGTCGGGTTCTGGATCCGCCGCATGGCGCAGGAGACGGTGATCCACCGCGTCGACGCCGAGCAGGCCGCGGGGAAGCCGATTTCGCCGATCGACGACGACCTCGCCGTCGACGGCGTCGACGAGGTGCTTGCGATCATGCTGTCGTGGGGCAGCCGAACCTGGATCGACGAAGCGCGCCCGGAACTGGAGAAAACCGCCGGCAAGCCGGTCGCGATCACGGCCGGAAGTCGTTCCTGGACGGTGAAACCGACCTCGGACGGCGTCGAACTGGCCGACGGCGCCTCCCCTGAAGCCGCCGCGATGATCTCCGGTGCCCCCTCGCAGGTGCTGCTGTGGCTGTGGCGACGCGCGGATTACGACTCGGTCGCCGTCGAAGGCGACGCCGACGCCGCTCGCGAGCTGTACGACCTGCTGGCCCTCTTCACCTCGTAACGTCCCCGCCCGCTGTTGCGGCCTCCCCGCCGTCGGGTCGCGTACCTCCTGGCGCCCGTACCCCCGCTGCTCGTATCGCCCGCTGGGCTCGTACCGCTCGGCTTTGCTTGAACCCCGCCGTCGGCGCCGCCGCTTCGTCCGGACTTCCTGCCGCCGGGGTCGCCGCTCCGCTTGTACCCCTCGTCCCCTGTACTGCCGGCTCCACCCGTAACCCTCCGCCCGGGCCACCGGCCTCCTCCCCACTGCGTTCAGCCTATCGATTTGGGAGCGCTTGCGGCCAGTTGGCGGGTTTGCGCCTGTGGATAACGGCCGTTATGTGGAAAATCTAAAATGGAATTTTATGGAGTTGCGGATGTCGACAGCTTGCCTTATTGACATATCGCGTTAGGCTCGGCTGGTGGACATACTGCGCTTCGCCGTCGTCGGCATCGCGCTTGTGACCCTGGCGAGCCTGCCGTGTCTGATCGCCTGGGTGATCGTCAACGCCGACGCCGCGGTCGACCGCGTGGGGCGCACCGCCGCCCGGCTGCGGCCGCACGTCCCCGCCCGTCCGCCCGTCGAGGAGATCGCCGCGCGGCTGCGCACCCTGGCCGCGCGCCTGGAGGCGACGCCGCTTCACGCCGCACAGCGCCGTGCCGATCTGCTCGACGCCTACGACGCGACGCTGCGCCAGGCTTGCGCGGCCGTCGAAGTTCCGCAGTACCTCAGCCAGCTGAACGGCGACGACCTCCACCTCGAGCGGGTGCGCGTGGAGGGCAGCCTCGAGCAGGCCGGGTTGCGGCTGCGCCGGTCGACCGCCGCCCGCCGCCTGCGGAAGCCGCGTTGAACCGAGTGCGGCTTTTCGCGGCGCTGAATCCGTCCGAAGCCGCCGCCGACGACCTCCGGGAGGCCGTCGGCGATTTGCGTCTGGCCCACGGCCGCGCCGCCGACTCCGCGGGCTGGCACGTCACCCTCGCCTTTCTGGGAGAAGTCGACGTCGCCGAGGGGCCCCGCGTGCGCGAAGCCCTGGAGGCCGCCGCCAAGCGCGCGCGACGGCTGCGGCTGCGACTGGCCGGGGCGGGTCGATTCGGCGCCCGCGGCGGCAGCGTGCTTTATATCGGGCTCGGCGGCGACGTGGACGCCCTGGCCGGCCTCGCCGCCGGCGTCCGCGACGAGCTGCGCGACCGGAAGCTGCCCTTCGACGAAAAGCGCTTCCGGCCGCACCTGACGCTGGCGCGCTCCGGCGGCCGGATGTCCGACGCCGAGGCCGCCGCGGACCTGCACAGCCTGCGGCACTACACGAGTCCGGAGTGGACCGTCGACGAGATCGTCCTGTACCGCAGCCGTCCGCGCCCGAAGCCGGTCTATGAGGAGCTGGCCGTCTTCACCCTGCCGGAGTGATCACAGCCGCTCGACGATGTAGTCGATGCAGTCGGTCAGCGCCGTGACGTCGGCGGGGTCGATCGCCGGGTACATGGCGATGCGCAGCTGGTTGCGGCCCAGCTTGCGGTACGGCTCGGTGTCGAGGACTCCGTTGGCGCGCAGCGTCTTGGCCACGACCTTGGCGTCGACGCTTTCGTCGAAGTCGACGGTGGCGACGACGTTGGAGCGGATCGACGCGTCTGTCACGAACGGCGAGGCGAACCGCGACTTCTCCGCCCACAGGTAAAGCCGCTCGGCGCTGTCGTCGCAGCGCGCCGCAGCGGCGTCAAGGCCGCCCGCGGCGTTGAGGCGGTCGACCTGCTCGGCGGCGAGGAATATCGTCGCAAGCGCCGGGGTGTTGTAGGTCTGCTCCTTGCGGGAGTTGTCGACGGCCGTGGCCAGGCTCAGGAACTCCGGGATGTAGCGACCCGAGGCGGAGATCTCCTCCACCCGGGCCAGCGCCGCCGGCGACATGATCGCGATCCACAGTCCTCCGTCGGAGGCCAGTCCCTTCTGCGGCGCGAAGTAGTACACGTCGGTCTGGGTCAGGTCGACCGGCAAGCCGGCCGCGGCCGAGGTGGCGTCGTGCAGCATCAGCCCCTCGCCGGCGACCCGGCGCACCGGAATCGCGACGCCGGTGGAGGTCTCGTTTTGCGGAGTGCCGTAGACGTCGACGTATTCGGCGGCCTCCAGGTACGCCGCCTGACCCGGCTCGGCCTTCACGACCGTCGGCTCGCCGAGGAACGGCGCGGCGGCGACGGCCTTGGCGAACTTCGCGCCGAACTCGCCGAACGAGGCGACCTGGGCGCGGTCGCGGACGAGGCCGAAGACCGCCGCCTCCCAGAACGCGGTGGTCCCGCCATTGCCGAGCACGACCTCGTAACCGTCGGGGAGGTTGAAGAACGAGGCGAGCCCGCGGCGAAGCCGGGCGACTTGGTCGCGCACGCGCGCCTGCCGGTGGGACGTGCCCATGAAGTCGGGCGCGGCCGTGGCCAGCCGCGAGATCGCGGCGTAGGGAACCTTGCTCGGTCCGCAAC
>JBOGDN010000657.1:0-11664 GCA_050742995.1 Stackebrandtia sp.
CAGCTCGTCGGCCAGCTCGGCGGCGGTCGGCGGGGCGTCGGCGGCCGACAGCAGGTCGCACACCAGCCGGTCGAGCCGTTCCGGCACGTCGTCGCGCACCTGCCCCGGCGGCAGCGGCTTGCCGAGCACGTCTGTAGGCGCGTCCGGAAGGGACGCGGGACCGGGAACCGTCCGCGGCCAGCCGCCGGTCAAAGCGCAGTAGAGCGTGGCGCCGAGCGACCGCACGTCGCCGACCTGAGTGGCCGTCGCGTCGGCGCGCGGATCGGCGAGCACGACCCTGTCGTCTGAGGACAAAAGAACCGTGCCGGGATGCACGTTCCCATGTGCCACACCGCTGTCGTGCACCGCGGCGACGGCGCCCGCCACGCACTGCACGATGTCGACGGCACTGGTCACTTCCACCGCGGAGGCGGCGATCGCGTCGCGCAGCGACTGTCCTTCGACCCATTCGCGCACCACGTAGGCGCAGTCGCCCTGGTCCACGGCGTCATAGACGCCGACGATGTGCGGGTGGTTCACCCGGCTGGCCGCCACGGCCGCCGCGAGCATCTCCGCGGCGTCGTCGCCGCCGGGGGTGCGCAGGACGACGGTCACCGGGCGATTGAGGAGAATGTCGACGCCTCGCCAGACCTGCCTGCCGCTGGAATCGTCGTTGACGTGCGCGGCAAGGCTGTAGCGATCGGCAAGCAAGTCTCCCACCGCGGGAGTAGCCACCCCAGCCACGTCGTCCTCCATCTCTATACCGTCGAGTCGCCGCTGGCGCGTGCGGTCGGTCAGTTCCTAGATAGTCGCATCAAGTCGCTGCCGGGGCGACCTGGTCGGCGTATTCGACCGCGGCGCCCGTCTTCGTCCCGGCGGCGTCGATTCGTGCGGATACCGATCGCCGTCAGATTGGGCAGCCGCTGCCGCGCCAGGTGTCAGACTAGTCGGAAATGCCGCGAACCGCCCAGTCCCGCCGACAGTTAACGCCCGAACTTGGCACGCACGGTCCGGACCGCCTGAGTGATCTCGCCCAGGCGCAGCAGGTAGGCCGCGCCGAAGTACACCACGAGCAGCACCGCGCCTCCCGCGGCGAGCACCCAGATCTGCGAAATCCTTCCGGCGTCTGCGCCGGGAAGCGCCAAAAGCGCCGACCACACCGCGATCAGCGCCGCGGCCGCGGCGATCAGCTGCTTGGTCCACGATGTGACGATGCGGCGCATGCCCAGCGGACCGATCCGCCGCCGCAAGAACACCGTGGACAGCACCACCGCGAGGACATAGGACAGGCCGTTGGCCGCCATGAGCCCGGCCACGACGTGTTCAACGGGCAGCAGCACGAACGCGAGCCCGCTGGCCGCCATGCGCAGCGTCGCCACGGGGATGTTGATCAGCGCGACGGTCTTGCCGTCGGTCATGGAGTAGAAGGCGAAGATCTGCAGCTGGCTGACGGCGAAGGGGATCAGCGCGATCCCGGCCAGGGCGATCACGACGCCGGTGACCGACGCGGCCTCGTCGGTGTAGGCGCCCCAGCCGAACAGCAGCACCGCAAGGGGGATCCCCAGCGCGGCGTAGCCGACCGCGATCGGCGTCAGCAGCAAGGTGGACATCCGCATGCTTCCCGACAGGTCGTCCTTGAGGTCTTCGTACCGGCCGTCGTCGGCGGCCGCCGAAAGCCGCGGCATCAACGCGGTGATGATGGACACCGCGACGATGCCGTGAGCCATCATCATGATCAGGTAGGCGTTGTTGTAGATGATGGGGCCGAGCTTGGCCTGTTCGTCCGGACTGGAGTCGGCGGCGAGGTTGGCGACCTTGATCAGCACCACCATCGACACCTGATTGAGCGCGACGTAGCAGAAGATCCAGCCGCCGAGCTTGGCGATGTGGCTCAGATGCAGCTGCCGGAAGTCGAAGCGCCACTTCCACCGGAAGCCGACCTTGCGCGCCGCCGGCAGCAGGATCAGCGCCTGGAACACGAGTCCCGAAAGCGTCCCGAGACCCAGCAGCAGCACCATGCTCGTGGTGACGTCGTCGGCGGCGATGGCCTCGTCCGAGGTGTACATCGTGAAGAAAACCAGCCCCACGGCGATGATCACCACGTTGTTGACGATCGGCGCCCACATCGGCGCGGCGAAGCTGTCCCTTGTGTTGAGAACGGCCTGCGTCAGCGCGCACATGCCGTAGAAGAAGATCGCCGGGAGCATGAAGTAGCTCAGCGAGGTGATCAGATCGCGGTTTTCCGCGCCCCCGGCCGCGGCCGCCAACAGCGGCGCCGCCGCCGTCAGGCACACGGTGGCGGCGGCGAGCGCGAGCACGCACAGCGTCAGCAGCCGGTGGGTGAACGCCTCTCCCCCGTCGGCGTCGTTCTTGCGCGCCCGCACGATCAGCGGGACGAGCACGCTTGTGAGCACGCCGCCGAGCACGACCTCGTAGATCATCTGCGGGAAGTACTGCGCGGTGGTGTACGAATTGCCCAAAACCGTGGCGCCGAGCGCCGCGGCGATGACGACCGTGCGACCGAAGCCGGTGATGCGCGACACCAGTGATCCGGCGGCCATGACGAGGCCGTGGTGCGCCAGACCGCCGCTTGTCGCTTTCGTCTCGGTCATCAAAAAGGCCTTCCGATAAGCTTTTCGATCGATGTCAGACCGTATAGGAAACCAGATCGCCGTCCCTCCGGCGGCCGACGCTTTGGGCGACGTGTTCGCGGCCGCCGGGCACGAGCTGCACCTCGTCGGCGGCTCGGTGCGCGACGCGATTTTGCGCCGCGAGACCGCGGACTTGGACTTCGCCACCAGCGCGCGGCCTGACACCACTTTGGAGATCTTGAAGTCCTGCGGCACGGCGACGTGGACCACCGGGGCGGAGTTCGGCACCATCGGCGCGATGTTCCGCGGCGCCCGGGTGGAGGTGACCACCTACCGCGCCGACTCCTACGACCGCGTCAGCCGCAACCCGATCGTGGCGTTCGGCGACAACCTCGTCGACGACCTGCGGCGACGCGACTTCACCTTCAACGCCATGGCGGTCTCTCTGCCCGGCCACCGCTTCCGCGACCCCTTCGACGGCGTCGGCGACCTGACGCGGCGGATCATCCGCACTCCGGGCACGCCAGAGGAGTCGTTCGCCGACGACCCGCTGCGGATGATGCGCGCCGCCCGCTTCGCCGCGCAGCTGCGTTTCGACCTCGACGCCGACGTCAAACGCGCCATGACCGACATGGCCGGCGACCTGGACCGCATCACCGCCGAGCGGGTGCGTGACGAGTTCGTCAAGCTCATGGGCGGCGCCGACCCGGTGCTCGGGCTGCGCCTGCTCGTGGACACCGGCCTGGCCGAGCGGTTCCTGCCCGAGGTTCCCGGGCTGCGCATGGCCATCGACGAGCACGCCCAGCACAAGGACGTCTATGAGCACACCCTCACGGTGGTGCGCAACGCCGTCGAACTGGAAGCAGACGGCCCGGACGTCGTCTTGCGGATCGCGGCGCTGCTGCACGACGTCGGAAAGCCGAACACCAAGGGCGTCGGCGCGGACGGGCGCGTGACTTTCCACCACCATGAGATCGTGGGCGCGCGGATGGCCAAGAAGCGGCTGCGGCAGCTGAAGTTCTCCAAGGACGACGTCAACGAGATCTGCCAGCTCATCGCCCTGCACCTGCGGTTCTACGGCTACGGCCGCGGCGAGTGGACCGACTCCGCCGTGCGGCGGTACGTCGCCGACGCCGGAAAATGCCTGCCTCGGCTGCACAAGCTGGTGCGGTCGGACTGCACGACCCGCAACAAACGCAAGGCCGCCCGGCTGGCCGCCGACTACGACGCGCTCGAGGAGCGCATCTCGCGCATCGCCGCCGACGAGGACCTGGCGCGAGTGCGTCCGGACCTGGACGGCAACGAGATCATGCGGCTGCTGAACGTCCCCGCCGGACCGACCGTGGGCAAGGCATGGAAACACTTGAAAGACGTACGGTTGGAGCGCGGACCGCTGTCGCGCGAAGACGCCGAGGCCGAGCTCTTCGCCTGGGCGCGAGAGCAAGGACTGCCGACCGACGGCAAGCTTTTAAAATCTCGAGATCAACGCAATGGAGCACTGATGCTGGATCGACCCCGCGCCCCCTGGCCTTATGACCTGCTGCCGAAGGTGGCCGAGTTCGCCGTCGTCTCCGACGACGTGCGCGACGGGCAGATGCTCGCCGAGACTCACACGCTCGCCGGCGAGAACACCTCGCCGCACCTGGCCTGGTCGGGGTTCCCGGCCGAGACCAAGAGCTTCGCGGTCACCTGCTTCGATCCCGACGCGCCGACGGCCAGCGGCTGGTGGCACTGGGCGGTGCTGAACCTTCCCGTCTCCACGACGTCGCTGCCTCGGGGCGCCGGCGCCGCGTCCGGCGAGGCGCTGCCCGACGGCGCGGTCAGCCTGCGCAACGACATGGGCGCCAAGGGCTATGGAGGCGCCGCGCCGCCTCCCGGCGACTTCCCGCACCGCTACGCCTTCGCCGTTCACGCCGTCGACGTGGAGTCGCTCGAGGTCGGCGACGACGCCTCCGGCGCGGTCGCCGGTTTCAACCTGACCTTCCACACGATCGCGCGCGCCGTGGTCACGCCGGTCTACCAGCGCTGACCCGCCGGTCCCTAACAGCGGCGGAAAAAGGTGAGCGAGCCGCTGACGTCCGTGCCTTCGTGCAGCGGCGTCGCGATCGCGTCGAGAGTGCGCGACACGTCGCCGGCCATCACGCGCATCAGGCCGCGCGACAGCGCGCCGGTGCTCAGCGACTGCAGCGGCGGTATCCGCTCGATCTCGCCGCGAGGAAGCGCGCCCGCGCTGGCCGAGAAGGTCACCAGCTTCACGCTTCCGTCCAGGAAGACGCGGCCTTGAACGTCGACGTCGTCGGGCAGGCCGAGCAGCGCGCGGCAGGAAGGCGAGGTCGCGTAGATGACGCCTCGCGCGTCAAGCACCAGGCACGCGTCCGCCGACTCGCGCACCGGAGCCGCCCACGTGCGGCATGCGGTCTCGCCGTCGCGCGTCGACAGCGACAGTTCGATGTGCGGCGCCATGGTCCTCAGTCCTCTCCACCTTCGGACGTTGCCGATCTCACCGACGCGACGAGCGGATCTACGCCGGCGTCCGCATCGCATAAGCTCGACGCCTATGGCAGAGGACGCGCAGACCGCCCACCGGGTTCGCAGCGAGGTCGGGCGACTTCGAACCGTACTGCTGCACCGTCCCGGCCCCGAGCTGAAACGATTGACGCCGCGCAACAACGACTCGCTGTTGTTCGACGGTATCCCGTGGGTGGATCGCGCGCAAGAAGAACACGACGCGTTCGCCCAAGCGCTTCGCGATCACGGGGTCGAGGTGCTCTACGTCCGGGAGCTGCTGCGGCAGACTCTCGGCCTGCCCACGGCCCGCACCTCGGCGGTGGAGACGGTGCTCGCCGACAACCGGCTCGGCGACACGCTGCGGGAGGCCGTGCGGGCTTATCTGGCCGACTTGGACGCCGACCAGCTCGCCACGACGCTGATCGCCGGACTGTCGCACGAGGAGCTGCGCGGCGGGTCCGGGCTGGTCTACGCCCTGATGGACCGTCACGACTTCGTCATCGACCCGCTGCCGAACCTGCTTTTCACACGGGACTCTTCGGTGTGGATCGGCGACCGGGTCGCGGTGACGTCCCTGGCGATGCCCGCCAGGCGACGAGAGTCGACGCTGACCGACTTGATCTACACCCACCACCCGCGCTTCGCCGGGACCCCGAAGCTCTTCGACCCGACGCTTGAACATCTCGAAGGCGGCGACGTGCTGCTGCTGGCGCCGGGGGTGGTCGCCGTGGGCGTCGGCGAGCGCACGACTCCGGCCGGGGCCGAGCGGCTGGCGCGTCGCGTCTTCGACGCGGGCCACGCGCACACGCTGCTCGCGGTGCCCATCGCGCAGGAGCGCGCCACCATGCACCTCGACACGGTGTGCACGATGATCGACGTCGACGCCGTGGTGATGTACCCCAACATCGCCGACGAGCTCGCGGCGTACACGGTGGTCGACCGCGGCGACGGTCAGGAGGTCAGCGGGCCGTCCCCGTTCCTGACGGCCGCCGCCAAGGCCATGGGCATCGACGCGCTGCGGCTCATAGACACCGGACTCGACCCGGTGACCGCCGAACGCGAGCAGTGGGACGACGGCAACAACACCCTGGCGATCGCGCCCCGCGTCGCCGTGGCCTATGAACGCAACACCGAAACCAACCGGCGGCTTGAGGCCGCGGGCGTCCAGGTCGTGGAGATCCCCGGCTCCGAGCTCGGGTCGGGCCGCGGCGGCCCGCGCTGCATGTCCTGCCCGGTGCTTCGCGACGAGTACTAGCCGGGCGGGAAGAAATCGACCCCGACCAAGGGTTCCGCGAGAGATCGCTCCACACCGAAATCGTCCCGGCGGCGGGCAATCCGCAGACCCGCAACATGCCCGCATGCGCGTCTCCGACGCCGACCGAGAACGCATGATCGACCGGCTTCAAGCCGGCGCCGGCGCCGGCCGTCTCACCCTCGACGAGTTCGCCGACCGAGTCGACGCCGTTTACGCCGCCAAGACGTTCGGGGACCTGGAGCCGATCACCGCCGACCTGCCGGCCGAGCCCGCGACGCCGATCGCCGCCGCCGTGGAGGAGTTCGGACCCAAGGCGTCGTCGGTGCGGCGCAAGGGCCGCTGGCTGGCGCCGCGCAAGGTGGTGCTGCGCCCACACATGTCGTCGGTGCGGCTCGACTTCTCCAAGGCGGTGCTGCCGCATCGGGAAGTCGACATCGAAGTGGACGCGAACATGTCGTCGGTGCACATCGTGCTGCCGCGCGACGCCTGGGCCGACGACCGGATCGACCTGACGATGTCCTCGTGCCGCAACCGCGCTCCTCGCACCGGAGAGCAGTCCGGCCCCGGTTTTCACGTGCGCGGCGAGCTGACGATGTCGTCGGTGAAGATCCGTCGCAAGCGGCGTTTCCTGTGGTGGGAGTTTTAGAGCCTCAGGCGTGAGGCGTTGTGGAGTTGATCACCTCTTCACACATATAGGTGACGCGATCCGCCCGATATATCGACCGCGGCGAGATCATTTCCGGAGTGGAAGAGGGCGAAGAGGTGGAGCCGCGCGACGTGGGGCGCATGCCCGGCACCGCGCGCATCTGGCGCGGCGGGGGAGACGACGTCGTCGCGATGGGGCTGCTGCTCGACGGACGCTGGTATGTCGAGCGGCGAGACGCCTCGGGGTCGGGATGCCGCGCCTATGCGACTCGACGCTCGGCGCTGGAGGCGGCGGAGACGGTCATGTCGCGCGGCGCGGGGGACTGGACCGAGGACCGCTGAGCCGCCGCGGCGTCACCGCAGTTTGAACCGCTGCACTTTGCCCGTGGAGGTGCGCGGCAGCGCGTCGACGAACTCGACCTCGCGGGGACGCTTGTAGCTGGCGATGTGTTCGCGGCAGTGCGCGATCAGACCGTCGACGTCGACGTCTCGTCCGGGACGTCGCACCACATAGGCCTTGACGAGCATGGTGCGTTCGGCGTCGGGAATTCCCACGACCGCGCATTCGGCCACGCTCGGGTGGCTCAGCAGCGCCCACTCGACCTCGGCGCCGGAGATGTTGAAGCCGGCGGAGATGATCATGTCGTCGCTGCGGGAGTGGTACCAGTAGTAGCCGTCGGGGTCGCGGGTGTACATGTCGCCGGTGAGGTTCCATCCGTTTTGGACGTAATCCAGCTGCCGTTCGTCGTTCAGGTAGCGGCAGCCGGTCGGGCCCTTGACCGCGAGGCGTCCCAGCTCGCCGTCGGGCGCGGGCGCTCCGTCGGCGTCCAGGATCGCGGCCTGGTAGCCGGGGACGGGCTTTCCGGTGGCGCCGGGGCGGATGTCGTCGTCGGCCGCGGCGATGAAGATGTGCAGCATCTCGGTGGCGCCGATGCCGTCGATGAGCTCGAGGCCGGCCGCCTCTCGCCACGCCTTGCGGGTGGGCAGCGGCAGCGGCTCGCCGGCCGACACGCAGCGGCGCAGCGCCGGCAGGCGCAGGTCGCCCGCGGCGATCTGCGCGGCCATCGCGCGGTAGGCGGTGGGGGCGGTGGCCGTCACCGTCACCCGGTGCTCGGCGAGCGCCGGCAGCAGCAGGTCGGGGGTGCCCTTCTCCAGCAGCAGCGTGGACGCGCCGGCGTGCAGCGGGAAGATCACCTCCATGCCCAGGCCGAAGGTGAAGCCCATGGGGGGCGAGGCGCCGAAGACGTCGTCGGGACGGGGTTTGAGGACGTGGCGGGAGAAGGTGTCGGCGTTGGCCATGACGTCACGGTGGAAGTGCATCGTGGCCTTGGGGCGGCCGGTCGTCCCGCTGGTGAAGGCCAGCAGCGCCACGTCGTCGGCCGCCGTGGGCGTGGACTCGAAGTCGCCGGGGCGGCTCGCGGCGCGTTCGGCCAGCTCGCCGAAGGTCAGCATCGGCGCGATGTCGGCGGCCGACAGCGCCTCGGTGAAGCGGTCGTCCGCAAGGGACAGGTTGATCTCGGCGATCTCGCCGACGGTCGCCAGCTCGGATTCCCGCAGCAGCGGCATCGTGGTCACGACGACGCCTCCGGCCTTGAGGACGGCGAACCAGCAGGCCACAAGGGTCGGATTGTTGGGAGCGCGCAGCAGCACCCGGTTTCCCGGCACGATCCCGAAGTCGTCGCGCAGCACGTGGGCGATGCGGGACGACCGTTCGCGCAGCTCGGCGTATGTCCATTGTTCGGCGTCGGTGAAGAGGCAGACGCGATCGCCGCCGCGTCGGGCGATGACGTCGTCGAGCAGGGCGTCGGCGCAGTTGAGCCGCTGCGGGTACCGCAGCTCCGGCAGGTCGAACCGGAATTCGGGCCACTGCGCGAACGGCGGAAGGTTGTCTCGGGCAAATGTGTCGATGTGCGCGGACGGACTGAGCATCGGCACCTCTGGAATCGCGACCGTGAAAGGCGGGGTGTCCGCCTGGACTTCGAGGCTATTCCGAAATTGTGACGTGCGTCAAGACTCCGGCATCAACCGCGAGTACATTTGTGCCCTACCGAAAGGCGCACCATGTCGGCAGCAGCCCCGCGATCGCTGATCGTCACCGTCTACGGGCTGTACGCCCGCCCGGCCGGCGGCGCGCTGCCGATTTCGGGCCTGGTGCGTCTGCTGTCCGAGATCGACGTGGACGCGCAGGCGGTGCGCGCGGCGGTCTCCCGCCTGAAGCGGCGGGGGATGCTCGAGCCGGCGAAGATCTCCGGCGCCGCGGGCTACGCGCTCACCGACGCCGGATGGTCGGTGCTCGACGACGGCGACGCCCGCATCTTCCGGCCGCGCAGGTCTCGCGCGTCCGACGGCTGGACGCTGTGCGTGTTCTCGATCCCCGAATCCGAGCGCGCCAAGCGGCACGTGCTGCGCGGCAAGTTGGCCTGGCTCGGCTTCGGCCAGGCCGCGCCCGGGGTGTGGATCGCTCCCGCGCACGTCCTGGAGTCCGCACGCGACATGCTGCGCCGCCACGACCTCAGCGGATACGTCTCGCTTTTCCGGGCGGACTACTTCGGCGACGCGCCGGCCGAGGCGGCGGCGGCCGTGTGGTGGGACCTGCCGAAGCTGGACGGAATGTACCGCGAATTCCTGGACCGACACGGCGGCCACGGCGGCGACGCCGACCCGCTTGCGGTGTGGATCAACGCGGTCACCGAGTGGAGGGTGCTGCCGTTCCTCGACCCCGGCCTGCCCGCCGAACTCCTGCCGCCCGACTGGCCCGGCCACGCCGCCGTCGACCTGTTCCACCGCCTCGACAAGGAGTTCGCCGGCCCCGCCGCCGTGCGCGCCCGCGAACTGCTCGGCTGGCTGTCGCTGCCGGTCGGCTGAAGGTTACGGCCTTTCGGGCTCATTCCTCAGTGGGTTTTCCACAACGTGCCGGTTATTCACAGGCGTGCGACGTCGACTGGCCGAGAGCGCTCCCAAATGGATAGGCTGAAGCCATTGGGGAGGAGGTTGGAGGCCCCCAGCGTCGGGCGAGGGGCGGCTTGGGGCTGGGCGGCTATCGCCCTGCCGGTTCGGGCATCACCGCGACGCCCTCGATTTCCACCAGCGCGTCGTCGTCCCACAGACGGCTGACGCCCACGCCGGCCGCCGCCGGATAGCGGGTGCCGGCCAGCTGCCTCCACACCGCGCCGATCTCTTTGGCGCGCGCCTTGTACGTCTCGACGTCGACTAT
Organism: Stackebrandtia sp.; assembly: GCA_050742995.1. Lineage (GTDB taxonomy): Bacteria > Actinomycetota > Actinomycetes > Mycobacteriales > Micromonosporaceae > Stackebrandtia. The sequence goes on from JBOGDN010000657.1 coordinate 10,193, forward strand.
GTAGATGCGGACGGACGCGAGGTGTTCGGCGCTTCCGCCCGCGGCCGCCAGCGCCGTCAGCAGGTTCGACAGGCACTGTGCGAACTGGGTGACCATGTCCGGGTTCTCTCCCCCGCCGACGATCTGGCCTTCACGGTTCAGCGCGGTCTGACCGGCCAGGTACACCGTGCGTCCGTTCGGGGGGACCACGGCGTGCGAGAACCCCGACGGCGCGGGCAGTTCGGGGGGGTTGACGTATCGGCTCACGACTGCACCGCTCCTCCGTCGACGTTGATTCCCTGTCCGGTGACGCCGCCCGTGGTCACGCAGAACATGATCGCGTCGGCCACCTCGTCGGCGGTGATCAGTCGGCCTATGGGCTGCTTGTCCTCCAGGCGCCGCCGGGCGGCTTCGAGGCTCTTGCCGGTGTACTCGGCGATCGCGGCGACCGAGGCGTCCGTCATCGGCGTGTCCACATAGCCGGGGCACACCGCGTTCACGGTGACGCCGGCCCCCGCCAGCTCGGCGGCCGCCGAGCGCACCAGGCCGAGCAGGCCGTGCTTGGCGGCGGTGTAGGCGGCGATGTACGGCTCGCCGTGTTTGGAGGCCGCGGACGCCACCGCCACCACGCGGCCCCAGCCTCGCTGCTTCATCGACGGCGTCGCGCGACGCAGACAGCGAAACGGCGCGGTCAGGTTCAGCTCCAGCTGGGCGGCCCAGGCTTCGTCGCTGATGCGCGGCAGCGGCGCGGAGTCGGCGGCTCCCGCGTTGAGCACCAGGATCTCGACGGGGCCGAACCGCTCCTGCGCGGCGTCGAAGATCTCGTCGACCGCGCCGTCAGCGGTGAGGTCGGCGGGAATCGTCATGGTCTCGCCGGGGCAGGCCCGCGCCGCGGTCTCCAGCTGATCGGCGCTGCGCGCCGTCAACGCCACCCTGTGCCCGGCCTGCGAAAGCCGCGCCGCCGCGGCGGCGCCGATGCCGCGCCCGGCGCCGGTCACCAACGCGGTCAATCCCGAAGACATGGACGCCACTGTAACCAGCGGCGCTTCAGCGGTCGCTTTCCCGCCGTCCTCAAGTCCTCGCACGGTAGACGACCGCGGTGACGACGTCGCGTGGCCGGACTGCGCGAAACCGACGAAATCCGCCAGCTTTCGCTATAGAGGACCTGCCCCACCCCATCCGGGGGCAGGCCGCCCTTGCGGTTGTTTCCATCTTCTTTTGGGGGCCGCGGGGCTGTCAAACGAATATTCTCGCGCGGCGCCGACTGTTTCCAGGGAATACGACGTGACTCAGTTCGCGTTGGCGAGCCAGGATTGAGCGTAATAGACTCAAGTTTTGTCTGGCTTGAGCACCCGCGTCACGGGAGGCATGTTGAACGTCGAAAGGCTGACCACAAAGAGCCGCGAGGCCATCTCCGCCGCCGCAAGAGACGCGGCGTCTCGCGGGCACGCCACGGTCGAATCGTGGCACATGCTCGCCGCGCTGCTCGACGG
>JBOGDN010000658.1:0-6359 GCA_050742995.1 Stackebrandtia sp.
CTTTCGGGGATGGTCGTCGTCGACGACCTGGCCGCGGCGCGAGCGTTGCTGGCGCGACACGACGGCCTGACCGCGGTCACCCGCGACGGCGACGTGCTCGGCGCCGGGTGGGCCAGCGGCGGCTCGGCTTCCGGTCAGAGCTACCTGGAGGTGCAGGCCGCCGTCGACGAGGCGCGCGAGGCTCGCGCGCGGTCGCAGGCCCGCGCCGAGACGCTGCAGGCGCAGCTGGAGGGGGCAAGGGCGGAGGAGTCGGCGCGCAAGGCGGCGACGCAGTCGCTGGCGGCCAAGCGCGCCGAATCCGACAAGCACCGCAACGCCGCCTCCCGCAGACTCGCCGAGCTGGGCGCGGCGGTGAAGTCGGCCGAAGGCGAGGTGCAGCGCCTCGGCGCCGCCAAGGCCGAGGCCGAGGCGGCCCGCGACTCCGACCTGGCCGGTCTCGCCGATCTGGAGGAGCAGCTGCGGCTCGCCGAGTCCACGCCCGACGAAGACGACCCGTCCACCGGCGAACGCGACGCGCTGGCCGCGGGGCTGCAGCAGGCGCGTCAAAACGAGATGGAGACCCGGCTGTCGGTGCGCACCGCCGAGGAGCGGGTCGCGGCGCTGACGGGCAGGGCCGACGGCCTGGCCCGCCAGGCGGTCTCGGAGCGGCAGGCGCGTGAGCGCGCGGCCGCCCGCAAGGCCGCCAGACGGCGCGGCGCGACCGTGGCGCAGGCCGTCGTCGAAGGGGTGGCCGTCGCCCTGGAACGCATCGACGTGTCGCTGGAGCGCTCCGCCGAAGAGCGCGACGCCGCCCAGCACGCCAAGAACTCCCGCGAAGCCGCGCTCACCGACGTGCGCAAGCGCGCCAAGGAGACCGCCGCGGAGCTGGAGCGCCTCACCGACGTGGTGCACCGCGACGAGGTGGCCCGCGCCGAGCAGCGGCTGCGCATCGAGCAGCTGGAGACGCGCGCCGCCGAGGAGTTCGGCATCGACGTGGACACCCTCATCGTCGACTATGGCCCCGAACAGCCGGTGCCGCCGTCGGCGGCCGAGACGGCCAAGGCCGAAGCCGAGGGAAAGCCTGAGCCGATGCCGGCGTCGTTCGACCGCGCCGTGCAGGAGAAGCGCGCCGCCCGGGGCGAGCGCGAACTCAAACTGCTCGGCAAGGTCAACCCGCTGGCGCTTGAGGAGTACGCGGCGCTTGAGGAGCGTTATAAGTTCCTCGCCGAGCAGCTCGACGACCTCACCAGGACCCGCAAGGACCTGTTGAGCGTGGTCAAGGAGGTCGACGACCGGATCCTGGAGGTGTTCGCCGAGGCCTTCGACGACACCGCGCGCGAGTTCGAGCAGGTGTTCGCCACGGTGTTCCCCGGCGGCGAGGGCCGCCTGGTGCTCACCGACCCCGAGGACATGCTCCTCACAGGCGTCGAGGTCGAGGCCCGGCCTCCCGGCAAGAAGGTCAAGCGCCTGTCCCTGCTGTCCGGCGGCGAGCGTTCGCTGACGGCCATCGCACTGCTGTGCGCGATCTTCCGGGCCCGTCCCAGCCCGTTCTACCTGCTCGACGAGGTGGAGGCGGCGCTCGACGACGTCAACCTCGGTCGCCTGCTGACCCTGCTGACCCAGCTGCGAGAAGCCTCGCAGCTGCTGGTGATCACCCACCAAAAGCGCACCATGGAGATCGCCGACGCCCTCTACGGCGTGACGATGCGCAGCGGCGTCACCCAGACGATCAGCCAGAAACTGACCGACTCCGAAGACTGACCGCCTGCCGCCTCGTCCCCGACCTCGCGACGTGCCTCGCTTCTGCCCCCGCCGGGCGGCAAGCGCGCTGGATTCTGCCCGTACAGTGGGAACGCTAAACGTGGGCAGGAAGGCTTTGACGGATGGACAACTGGCAGGTGTGGCTGCTTGTCGCGGCGGTGCTCGTCGCGGTCGCCGCGACGATCGCGATCGTCGTGAGGCGAGGCGCGACGTCCCCGCCGGAGGAGAAGCGGGCGGAACCGGCCGAAGCGCCGCGGGACGTTTCGACCGAGCCGGCCGCGGAGTCCGAGCTCGACACGCCCGAGCCGTCCGCCGGCCGGATGGTGCGCCTGCGGGCGCGGCTGTCGCGTTCGCAGAACTTCATGGGCAAGGGCCTGCTGAACCTGCTCGCCCGCGAGCGTCTCGACGACGACGCGTGGGAAGAGGTCGAAGAGATGCTGATCGGCGCCGACGTGGGCGTCGAGGCGACCATGGAGTTCGTCGAGCGGCTGCGTGAACGCACCAAGGTGCTTGGCACGCGCAGCCCCGACCAGCTGCGCGAACTGCTGACCGAAGAGCTCACCGCGGCCTTGGACCCCGAGGCCGACCGCGGCCTGAAAACCTCGGGGGAGGGCGACAACCCCGCGGTGATGATGCTCGTCGGCGTCAACGGCACCGGCAAGACCACCACCTGCGGCAAGATCGCCCGCGTCCTGGTCGCCGACGGTCGCACGGTCGTCATGGGAGCGGCCGACACGTTCCGGGCCGCCGCCGCCGACCAGCTGACCACGTGGGGGCGCCGCGTCGGCTCCGAGGTGGTGCGCGGCGACGAGGGCGCGGACCCGGCCAGCGTCGCCTTTGACGCCGTCAAACGCGGCGCAGACTCCGGCGCGGACGTGGTTCTGGTCGACACGGCCGGACGCCTGCAGAACAAGACCGGGCTCATGGACGAGCTGGGCAAGGTCAAGCGCGTCGTGGAAAAACGCACGCCCGTCGCCGAGACGCTGCTGGTCCTCGACGCGACGACCGGTCAAAACGGCCTGGAGCAGGCACGCGTTTTCACCGAGGTCTGCCGGGTGACCGGCGTGGTGCTGACGAAGCTGGACGGCACCGCCAAAGGCGGCATCGTCATCGCGGTCCAGCGTCGTTTGGGCGTGCCGGTTAAGCTCATCGGACTAGGCGAGGGGCCTGACGACCTCGCACCGTTCGAGGTGACGCAGTTCGTTGACGCGCTACTGGCAAATGGCGACGACGCGTCCGACGAGATCGCCGCGCGCGCGTAGTCGGCGAATTGACAACCTGGCAGGTTTGGCGGTGACAGAGCAGGAAGTACCGCTGCACGGTGGAAACACCAGCACGGTGGTGCGGTTGGGCGACACTGTTCGCCGAAACACGGGGCCGTGGACCCCGGCGGTGCATGCACTGCTGCGGCATCTCGACGCCGCCGGCTTCACCGGCTCGCCCAAAGCCCTCGGCATCGACGAGCACGGCCGCGAGGTGCTGTCCTATCTCGAGGGAGAGTGCGGCAAATACCCGCTGGCCGCACACTGGACCACCGACGAGGCGTTGAACACCGTGGCCACGATGCTGCGGATGTACCACGACTCCCAGTACGGCTTCCGCACTCCGCCGGGCGCGGTGTGGCGCTCCTTCGGCCCGCCGCCACCCGACACCGAGGTCATCTGCCACCACGACGCCGCACCCCACAACGTGATCTGGCGACCCGACGGCACCCTCGCCCTCATCGACTTCGACCTCGCCTCGCCCGGCGCGCGCATCTACGACGTGGCCTACGCCGCCTGGACCTGGGTCCCCCTCTTCTCCGACCGCGACTCCTACACCCTCGGCTGGAAACACCCCGACCGCGCCCGGCGCCTCCGCCTCTTCGCCGACGCCTACGGCCTGAGCCCGCGCGACCGCTACCGCTTCATCCGAGTGATCCGCAAGCGCATCGTCGACCACGTCGAAGGCATCCGCCGAATGGCCGCCCAGGGCGACCCCTCCTTCGTCCGGATAGTCCGCAAAGGACATCTCCGCCGCCCCATGCGAGACCTCAAGGTCCTAGACCACGAGCGCTACATCCTCGACCACGCCCTCAAGTAGCTCGCAAGGCGCAGGCCAAACCGGCAGCTTTCTCCACATTTCGACAAGTTTGCATCCCCCTGCTAACGTTCGGTGCGGGCACGGGAAGGCCCAATGCGATTGCGGACGGGAGAGTTTGGCGCGATGACTGAAGGCAAAGAACTCGGCGGTGAGCTGGTGGAGCTGTATCGCGCCGCGGACGAGCACCTCGGCGGCGCGATGGACGTCTACCAGGATGCGGTAGACGAGCTGAAGGCCAATGGCGAACATATGGTCGCCCTCGGGGCTTGGTGGCAAGACGCGACGGACGCCATGCGCGGGGTGCTGGCCCAATCTCACAGCAATCTTGAAGGCGGCGCCAACGCGCTGATCGCCGCTGCGGCAGCGTACGCCAGCCAGGACGAGGCGGCAGCCGCGGAACTGAAGCGGATAACAGGGTTCGACGTGGACGAGTATGAGTGGCCGGAGAGCTGACCGGTACGCCTGGGCGAGACGACGACACGGAGGTGGAGCGTGAATATCCAGAGAACCTATATGGGCGATCAAGACGGGGTGATCCGGGCGTTGCTGGCGGACGTGAAAGCGCTGCTGCGGGAAGCCAAGGTCGGCGACAACTTCGCGCCCGGGCATGGGATCGACAGCTTGGACGGCCGAGTGGAGAAGATCCTCGAGGTTGATCCCGAGAGTTTCGCCCCGGGCATCGAGGCGTTCGCGCGAGTAGGGATGCTGTTCGGAGGAGATGCGGATGTCAATCCTGCGGACCCGATTGACATGGCGGTCCTGGATGTTCGAGAGGCTCCCAAACACACGGTTTCATCGTGGGCGGGCGCTGCTCGAGACAAAGTGTCTAATTGGAAGGGAGACCTCCCTGACGCTTTTGTGAACGAGTACATCAAGTTCTATCAAGCGGGAGAAGGCGCGAGCGTCGTTACCGCGCAGCGAACGGTGATGAATGCCTTGCAGTCGGCCGCAATAACGCAGCGAGATTTGCATCAGCAGGCGCGTGACGACGCCGAGGAGGTGCTGAAGGCGGCGTGCATATCGTTGCTGCAGATTAAGGAGTTCGGCAGCTCAGACGAGGTTGTGGCCGTTCTGAAGGTGGCGGCGGTGTTCGCCACCATTGCGAGTGGAACGCTCGGCATTCCGATAGCAGCTTCTGCGGTCGCTACCGATGTGGCGATGGCGAACGCCACTCCCATAGGCAAGCAGCAGGAAATCAGCTTCGACGTAGGCACCGAAAGCCAAGTGTTGGGAGTTCTAAATGGCGCCCTGGACATGATCATCGGAGCGATAAGGTCCGGCGAGGACGATGTCGAGGGGAGCGTCTCAGACCTCACCGCACTAGTGAACACGACTGACTCGACGTGGGTCGGTCCGGGCGTCGGTGCCGTTTCTACTGATGGTGACTCTCCCTTCAGCGTGGACAGCAACGGCAACTTGCTGGAGGCTGACGAGGAAGTTATTAAGGACGAGTTCTCGACGCCGTGACGACAGCGGCTTGCGGCTTGGTGACGAATATGGAGGAGTTGAGCAGTGGAAAGCGATGACAGTGTAGACGCAAAGAAATTTCGAACGCTCCTCAGGAAACGAACGGTGCTGGTAGTAGCGGGTGTGGTGGCCGCAATCGTGTCGGTCGCGGTTATCGTCTCTTTCAGCATGTCGTCAGGGAAGACGGACTCGAGTACCGGGGATGAATCGGGCGCTCCGGCCACGGCTGCCCCGCCTCAGGACGGGTCGGTGACGGTTACCGAGCACGGCATGTCCCTCGTGAAAGAGGACACATTCGCATATGCGTCGGTTGGGGCGATCCTCCGCAACGACAGCGATTTGATAGCCCAGCACACCAGAGTCAGGTTCACGCTACTCGACAAAGACGGCGAAGAGCTGGCCGATGACGAAGGAACGGTACTTATCTTGCTGCCGGGGCAGGAACTGGGAATCGGATGGGAGTTCGTTGCCGGTGATGTCTATGACGGTAGTGTCCACAATGTTGACGCCACTGATGTCGCAGTCGAGGTTCTGAGCACGGCCACGTGGTGGCAGGATGATGGAAGTCTCGAAGACGATCTCCGAACGGACTTCAGTGTTGAGGTCGGCGAGGTCGTGAAAGGCTCTGTTGACATTACGCTGCGGATGTCGAAGACCCCGGATGTTGACTTGTTCGGAGACAGGTACCTGATTTCTGTAGTCTTTCGTAACGATGCGGGGGAAATCGTGGGCAGCTGCGACGATTCAACAGCCATCATGGACACTATTGAGCTTACGTGCGAATTGGTACCTTCGGACATAGATCGAGAGGCCACCGAAGTGTACGTCGACTTGGCAGTCGAACTCGATCGACTATAACGCTCCAAGCGAGCGAAGTGCGTGAGCGAAGAATGCGAGTTTGACAGTGGAGAGTTTCGGGGATTTGATGCGGCGGTTGAGGGTGAAAGTGACTTCGCCTGACGGGAATATCGTCGCTGAGCTGTCCAACGGCAGGGAACTGCGGATCGAGTTTCTCGAGGACAGCTACTACGGGTATGAGGAATCTGAGATAGCGGGTCAGATCGCGGGGC
>JBOGDN010000659.1:0-1524 GCA_050742995.1 Stackebrandtia sp.
CCGCACTGGCGGCGGTCGCGTGGGCGGCAGTGCTGCTCGCCGGCCGAATCGAACTGTCTGCGCTGATCAACACACCCTCCCCCGTGAGCGGAGAGCCTCAGACTGCCATGTCGGCTGCGGCGACGCAACAGGGCGTTGCCGGTTACGGACAGCCGTATCCGGGCGTCGTCTCGCCGCCGAGCTATGGGGCACCGGGGTCTCCTTCCGCGCTGTCCGCAGGTGCGATCGGGGAGGCGACGGCCGCCAACCCTGACGGGTTTCATACTACGGCCCCTGCTTCGACTTATCCCACAACGCAATCGGGCGCCTCCGCAGCGGAAGCAGTGAACAATCCTCACATTCCGGGCGGCGGCGCCGACCCGTCGATTCCGCCCGACGCGCTGCCGGGTTGGGTCTACACCGACGACGCGGACAGCTGGTACCTGGTCGTCGGCATGCCGGGCGGCGGCCGGCTGCTGCGGTTGACCGACTTCGCGGTCATGCCGCCGGGCTCGGCGGCCGGGGCGCTGACGCTGGCGGGCAGCATCGAGATGACCGTGTGGCCCGCCGGCAGCGAGGACGCCGCGTCCGAACCGCAGAACCGGTAGGGCCGAGTCTGGCGGACACGCCGTCGAGCGGCCGATTCTGTTGCATGCTGGACGGCGGACGCCGAACACCATGGGGGAAACATGAAAACGCTGTCGAAGCTGGCCGTAGCCGCGCTGTTCGCCGTGACCGCGCTGTTCGCCGTCGGCGCCGAGGCGGCGCCGGCTCAGGCGAGCCCGCCGAGCGAGTCGGCGAATGCCAAGATCTCCGTCTCGCCGGGCAAGATCAAGGCGGGACAGAAAGTGAAGGTGAAGGCGAAGTGCGCAAAGGCCGACCTGGACGTGCGTCTGAACATCACCGGCCCAAACGGGCTGTCCTATAACGTCGACCTGACGCTCGCCGACGCCGTGCTCGACACGTCGACCAAGGTGCCGGACGTCGCCGTGGAGGGCACGTACAAGGTGAATCTCACCTGCAATCCCAGCGGCGCCAAGGCCAGCGCGAAGGTCACCGTCGAATAGACCAGCACAAATAGCGTCCCGACGCGGGCGCCGCAATCGCGGCTTCGCCGGCGATAAAAGACACTGGCGCCTGGCGTGACTATTGCGACGCTTTGGGATAGACTGACAACGCATTGGAACCGTCGTTCCTTTCCTTTGGGGGTAAGGCCCCGAGCCGGATTCCGGCTCGGGGCCTTCGTTATGCCCCCGCGTCTTCGTCCTCGACCTGCGGTTCGTCGCCCGACGGACCCGAGCGCAGCAGTGCGGCCGTCAGCCCGATCAAGCCCGCCAGGGTGAACGCGGCGGCGAAGATCAAACCCACCGTCGACAGCGACAGCGTCACGAAGGAGTGGACCAACCCGGTGACCGCCAAGGTCGCGAACAGCAGGCCGATGATCAAGGAGACGGTCGACGTCGGATGCCGGCTCATCGCGTAACCTCCAGTCCGCCGAATTCCACGAAGGCGTCGATCGTGATGACGCCTCCGCCGGTTCCGTCG
>JBOGDN010000660.1:0-3121 GCA_050742995.1 Stackebrandtia sp.
CGCGCTGTGCAGGATCTCCCGCGGTGGCACTGCCGACAACGGCCGGGCGGTGACCGTGGCCAGGATCCCGCGCGGCATCGGCGCCAGCACCGGCGTGAACGACAGCGACGCCGCGCCCGTGGCCTGCTTGATCTCGGGGACGTGCTGGTGGGCGCCGACCTTATAGGGGCTGAGGTCGCCGGCGACCTCGCTGGCCAGCAGGTGCGGCTTCGGGGTCCTGCCGGCGCCGCTGGTTCCGGAGGCGGCCACGACGACCACGTCGTCGGGCGAGGCGACTCCGGCGGCCAGCAGGGGGGCCAGCGCCAGCGTCGTGGCGACCGCGTAGCAGCCGGTGGCGGCCACGCGGTCGGCGCCGGCGATCAGGTCGCGCTGCCCGGGAAGTTCGGGGAGGCCGTAAGTCCAGGCGCCGGCGTGCGGGCCGTCGTAGTAGGCCTGCCAGGCGGCGGAGTCGACGAGCCGGTGGTCGGCGCCCAGGTCGACGATTTTCGCGCCGGCGGGAAGCCGTGCCGCCAGGGCGGCCGACTGGCCGTGCGGGAGCGTCAGCACGATCAGGTCGGCCTCGGCCAGCGCCTCCGGCTCGGTCGGGTCGAAGCGGCGGCCCGCCAGGGACGGCAGGTGCGGATGCACGGCGGCGATCGGCTGGCCGACCTGTCCGTGCGCGGTCGTCGCCGCTATCTCCACGTCCGGATGCCCGGACAGCAGCCGCAGCACCTCGCCGCCTGCGTAACCGCTGGCGCCTGCCACGGCGACCCGATGTCCCACGGGTTCTCACCTCTCCTTAGTCAGTGAATTTCTATGCATTGCACCGTATCAGAATTCACTCGACCCGGGGAAGCGAATTGCGGCGTTGCGCGGCGTGACGTAGCCGACATTCCCGCGTACGGTCACGTTTCGTGAGCAATTCGACTACTCACAGTCGCGGTGGCGGATATCCGACAATTTCCCGGCGCGGCGCGGCGCGAACTGCCGGACAGATCCCGCGTCGTCTCGAAAAATGGAGCCGGGACTTTCCGCATCGCGACTGAGCGCAGGCCAACCGGGGGCACACCATGGACTCGACCGCTTCACACATCCGTCGTCGGCTGCTTCGGTGGGAAACCGCGCGACGCGTCGTCGTCGTCGCGGCGGCCGCGCTCGTGCTGTTGGCGCTCGGCTTCGCCCGGCCCGTCGAGGCGAGCTGGCACGGACTCGACCCGGCGGGCACCGACTGCGTCGCCGACGCGCGCACCGAGGACTCCGCCGCGATCACCTTCGGCGAACACCGGCTCGGCACGATAGAGCTGCGCTACAGCCCCTCCTGCCGCACCGCGTGGGCGCGGCTGTCGAACCACATGACGCACGTGCCGGCCGCCGCTCACGCCGGGTACGCCGAGATCGTCCGCAACTCGGACGGCTCCACATACACATGCGACAGCCCGCACGGCCAGAACACCGTCTGCTGGACCAAAATGGTCAACGACTCGGGCGTGACGTCGTACGCCTACGGCAACGTCGACCCCTACCCCACCTTCGGATACGGCGTGGCCGAGGCGCGCACGCAGAACTACTGAGCGCCGTCAGGCCGTCAACTCGTCGCGCTGGGCTTTGGTCAGTCGCGCCACGACCAGCTCGTAGGAGTCGTCGATCAGCTCCAGCAGTTCGTCTTCGGGCACCGAGCCGTCGAGCTCCACCGTGTTCCAGTGCCGCTTGTTGAGGTGGTAGCCGGGTTTGATCGCGGCATAGCGGGCGCGCAGATCGTCGGCCATGTCGGGATCGCATTTGAGGCCGACGCTTCCCGGCGGGGAACCCAGCGACACCAGAGCGAACATCCGGCCGGCCACCTTGAACACGGCCACGTCGTCGCCGAACGGGTAGTCCTCCGCCGATCCCGGCTTCGCCTCGCATGCCGCGATCGCCCGATCGCGCTGCGAGTCGTTCCCCGTCACCTGCTCGCCTGCCCGTCTTCCAGCTGCGCGGGCTGACTGACATTGACCATCCACGACACACCGAACTTGTCGACGCACATGCCGAACTCGTCGCCCCAGACCTGCTTCCTCATAGGCATCGCGACGGTCCCGCCCGCAGACAACTTGTCCCAGCAGTCGCGCAAAAGCTCAGCGTCGTCGCCGCTGAGACTCACCGAGACCCCGGCCATGGGACGGTATTCGCGGTCGGCGACGTCGCCGGCCATGATCGTGTAACCGGCGTCGGTTTCCAGCACCCCGTGCATGATCAGTTCGGCGCCGGGCGAGTCCTCGGCGCCGAACTCGGCGAAGGTGTTGAAGGCGAGGTCGCCGCCGAAAACGCCGGCGTAGAACTCCATCGCCGCTCGGGCGTTGCCGTTGAAGGTGAGGTACGGGTTCAGCCGTGAGGACATGATTTCTCCTTGAACTGCGGGCTGTGAGCGGGAGCCCGGCGGGCCTCATTTATTTATCGAACACCCGGAAATAGTGCCATGGCCATGAGCACAGGTCAAGAGTATATTGATCGAACGATAAAGAATCGACGGAGGAGGCGTCTGGATGGAGACTCGCGGCAGGCCGCGCACATTCGACCGGGACGAGGCGCTGCGCAAGGCGCTCGACGTGTTCTGGGAACGCGGCTACGAGGGCGCCTCGCTCAGCGACCTGACCAGGGCGATGGGGATCGCCTCGGCCAGCGTCTACGCCTGCTTCGGCAGCAAGGAGTCGCTGTTTCGGGAGGCCGTGGCGCTCTATGGCGCGATCGCCGGAGAACCGCCCAGGCGTGCGCTGCGCGAGCAGCCGACCGCGCGCGCCGCGATCGAAGCCATGCTGCGCGCCACCGCCGACTCGATCACCCAGCCGGACACGCCGCACGGCTGCATGCTCATCCTCGCCGCGCCTACCGGCGCCATAGAAAACTCCGGAGTGCGGGCATTCCTGGCCGACCTGCGACACGACATGTTCAGCACGACCAGGGACCGACTCGCCCGCGGCGTCGCCGACGGCGACCTCGCCGCGTCGCCGGCCGACCTCGACGCCGTCGCCCGCTACTACACCACCGTGGTCCAAGGCATGTCCGTGCAGGCCCGCGACGGCGCCAGCCGCGCCGATCTGGAAACCGTCGTCGCCTGCGCCATGGCCGCCTGGGACGCCCTCACGACCTTGGATCGCTCCTAGCT
>JBOGDN010000661.1:0-3963 GCA_050742995.1 Stackebrandtia sp.
CCGGTAGACCCGGTCGAACAGGTCGACGGCTTCGCCGGGGCTGAGCACGTCGAGCGACAGCAGCCGCGCGTCGTCAAGACCCGCCAGCCTGCGGCGGCTGGTGACGATCACCGCACATTCCGACAGCCCCGGCAACAGCGGACGCACCTGGTCTTCGTCGGCGGCGTTGTCGAGCACGACGAGCACTCGCTTGCCCGACAGCGCGGTGCGCAGCGCCGCCGACCTGCTGTCCGGGTCGTCGGGGATCTGCCGCCCCGGCACGCCGAGACCCCGCAGCATCCGGTCAAGCGCCTCGGAGGGGTCGAGCGGCGGCGACTCCGGCGAGAAGCCGCGCAGGTCCACGAAAAGCTGACCGTCGGGGAAGTCGTCGGCGACCAGCGCGGCCGCGTGCACCGCAAGCGCGGTCTTGCCGACGCCGCCCATTCCGTCCACGGCGGACACGACCACGACGTCGGCCGCGGCGTCGCCGGACTTGGTCGCCTCGACCAACGCGGCGACCTGATCCCGCCGGCCGGTGAACGTGGCGACGTCTGCCGGCAGCTGCCGCGGCGCCGGCGGGGCGTCGTCGGGAGGCTCTGCTTCACGCGCCGGGGACAGCTGTGGGTCCTGCCGCAGAATCTGGCGGTGCAGGACGCGCAGCTGCTCGCCGGGCTCGTTGCCCAGTTCGTCGCGCAGTCGGTTGCGGGCGTCGGTGTAGCGCGACAGCGCGTCGGAGATCCGATCGCAGCGGTACAGCGCCAGCATCAGCTGCGCCGCCAAGGTCTCCGAAAGCGGATGCCGCGCGGCCAGCTCCTCAAGCTCCGCGACGATCTCGACGTGCCGTCCCAGCGTCAGCTCGGCTTCGAAGCGGCCCGTCAACACGCCGAGGTGTTCGCGCTCCAGCTGCGAGCGCGTTCGCTCGACCCACAGTCCGCTCAGCCCGGAAAGGGCGGGACCGCGCCACAGCCTCTCGGCCTCGCGCCACAGCTCGACCGCCTGCCGGTGCTCGCCGGCCTCGGCAGTCGCCCGCGCCCGCGACACCAGCCGGCGCATGTGAAACACGTCAATCTGCTCGGCGGGCATGTCCAGTCGGTAGCCGTCGGAGCGGGCCCGCGCCAGTTTCACGTCGTGCCGGCCTTCCAAAAGACCTCGCAGCCTGGTGACGTGCCCGTAGACGACGCCGCGCGCCGAATCCGGCGGGCTGCCGCTCCACAAGCGGTCCGCCAGGGCCTCGTTGGAAAGCGCCCTCCCCGGCGCCAGTGCGAGCGCCGCAAGCACACAGCACTGCTTCGGGGCGCCCGCGCGCACCCAGCCGCCCTCGGCGTCGGACACCTCGACGGGTCCGAGCAAGCGCACAAGCACAGCGCTTCCCTTCGCGTCCTCGACACCGGTCGCGGGGCCGACCGGGACGTTTGCCAAGAACAGTACCCAGAAGATTCGCAGAAGATTTTCAGAAGAACCGGCCAATAGAGTCTGCTTCGACAAAGATCACATATCGGACGGAGCCACTCGTGTGAACGCGTTCGCGCCGGCAGGTCGCGTCGTGAAACCGCCGAGAAACCGGCCGTCGAGATCATGACCGTAATCGCGCTTGCCCCGAAAGAGGTTCGGGCAGGCCCGACACCGGTTGCCACATGAAATTGCCACACGAAACGAATACGGAAGGAAACCCGTGAACCACACGATGTCGAAGTGGCGTCGCCGGTCCCGCCTGGGAGTGGCGGCGGTCGCCGTCGCCGCGGTCTTCGCGCTTGGAGCCTGCGGCGGCGAGGACAACGGCGACGCCGGCGACGACACAGACGCCGCCGAGAACGAAGGGGGCGGCGACGCCGAGCCCGAAGGCGAATTCCGCAACGGCCCCGTGCCCGAGGAAAACCCAGACGACGCCTGGGAGAACGACTCGAACCTGCCCAAGGAGCCCGACAGCGGCGAGTCGATCGCGAAGCAGGTCGAGTACGAGCTGCTCACGGACAGCGCCCAGTTCGCCCGCGAGGTCGACCCCGAAGGCGCCGTCGAGTGCGACATCAAGGACGGCGAAGAGGGCGATCGCACCTGCACGGCGACCTACTTCGGGCTCGAATTCGAGTACGCCGTCTCGCTCAGCGGCACCTCGTTCGTCTCCTACGAGTACGAGGCAAGCCAGCGCGTCGTCTCGCGCACCTATCTCGAAGACGCGCTGCGCTATGAGTCCGACAGCGAAGACGTCTTCTGCGATTTGGACGAGTACGAGCTGATCGACCCCGAAGACTTCGCTCTCGAGTGTCGCTCGCTCACCGAAGGCGAAGAGGTCTCCTGGGAGGTCTCGCTTTCGGCGTCGTACGGAAACGCGACGTTCTATCGCAACAGCTAGCCCTTAAGCTCGACAATCGCAATCACACCACAAGAAAGGCTCAGAACATGACTTCTGCCTCTGCCAGGCGGATCCGAAACGTCGTCACGCGCACCGTCGGCGTGGCCGCCGTCGCGACCGTGGCCTTCTCCGCCACGGCCTGCGGGCTCCTGGGCGGATTCGACGCCGCCAAGGGCGACTGCGTCACCAACTCAACCGACCCGAACGAGATCGAAGTCGTCGGGTGCGACTCCGAAGACGCCGCCTACGAGGTCGTCCACCGCGAGGACGACCCCGAGGGCGTCGACGACGAGACCACCAGCAAGATCTGCGACGAGCACTTTGAAGAAGGCGAGTCGTACAACGTCCTCTACGACGAGGAAGGCACCTGGCTGGTGTGCCTGAAGAGCGTGTGACGCCGCACGTCGTCGACGCGGACGCCTGACCGCGTCATTCGCACCACAGGGTGGGCGCCCGCTTGCGGGCCGCCCGCCCTTTTTCGCGGTCTGGCACAGAGATCTTCGCCGCTCTCGCCTGGCGCGAGCGGCGTAGGCTCGGCCGCGTGGATCTGGACGCGTACATCGCCGAGCACGACGGCGAGTGGCGTCGACTGGCGCAGCTGTCCCGTCGGCGCAGGCTCACCGCGCCCGAGGCCGACGAGCTGATGATGCTCTACCAGCGCTCCTCCACGCAGCTGTCCATGGTGCGCAGCCGGATGCCGGACCCGCTGCTGGTGGCGCGGCTGTCCGGCCTGGTGCTGCACGCGCGCAGCACGGTCACCGGCGGACGCACGGCGTCCGCGCGCGACTTCGTCCGCTTCTTCACGCACATGTTCCCCGCGGCGGTATACGGCGCACGCCGGTGGTGGGCCGCGGTCGCGGCGGTCTTCGTTCTGGTCAGCGCCCTCATAATGTCCTATATAGCCTCGAACCCGGAGGTGCAGAGCGAGCTGGCGTCGCCGGACGAGATCGCGTTTCTGGTCGACTACAGCTTCGAGCAGTACTACTCCGAATTCCAGAACCAGAACTTCGCGCTGCAGGTGTGGACGAACAACGCGCGGCTTTCGGCGCTGGCGCTGGTCGGCGGGGCGCTGCTCGTGCCCACGCTGTGGGTGCTGTGGAGCAACGCCATCGGCCTCAGCGTGGTCGGCGGGTTGATGATCGGCAACGGACGCGCCGACCTCTACTTCCTGCTCATCGCGCCACACGGCCTGCTGGAGATCTCGTCGTTCCTGCTTGCGTCGGCGATCGGGCTGCGCCTGGGCTGGTCGTGGATCGCCCCGCCCGAGAACCTGACGCGGGGCCAGTCGCTGGCCAAGGCCGGACGCGTCGGAATCGTGGCCGCGCTGGGGCTGGTGGCCGTGTTCGCCGTCGCGGGGCTGATCGAAGGCTTTGTGACGCCGAACCTGCCGGCCTTCGCGGCAGTGCCCATCGGGGTGCTGGCCTTCGGCGGGTTCGTCGCCTATGTCGTGGTGCGCGGACGCGCCGCGGTCGCCGAAGGCTACACCGGCGATCTGCAGGCGGACATGCGCGAAGCCGACCTGCCGGGGGCGACTCGTTAGCCGACGCGCAGACGAAAGGCGGCGGGCCGCAAGCGACCCGCCGCTTTAGAGTTCCTGACTTTGTCCTCTTCCGTTGCGAGCGGCCTCCAGGTGG
>JBOGDN010000662.1:0-2591 GCA_050742995.1 Stackebrandtia sp.
GTTCGTCGCCGCGGCCGCCGAGTCCGGCGCCGACGGCGTGCTGCTGCTGCCCCCCTACCTGGTCGAATCCACGCCGGCCGGGCTGCTGAGCCACGTGCGATACGTCGCCGAGGAGGCGCGGCTGCCGATCGTGGTCTACCAGCGCGCCAACGCGACCCTCGATCCGGCGGCGGCCGTCGGGCTGCTGGACGTTCCGGGAGTCGTCGCCGTCAAGGACGGCCGCGGCGACGTCGAGGCGATGCAGCGCATCGTCGCCGCGGTGCGCGGAAGCGGGCGTCCCCGCGCCGAGGAGTTCGGTTTTCTCAACGGCCTGCCCACCGCCGAGCTGTCGGC
Source organism: Stackebrandtia sp. (assembly GCA_050742995.1). Lineage (GTDB taxonomy): Bacteria > Actinomycetota > Actinomycetes > Mycobacteriales > Micromonosporaceae > Stackebrandtia. The sequence goes on from JBOGDN010000662.1 coordinate 334, forward strand.
CCGCGCCTACCGGGCGATCGGCGTCGAAGGCTATTCGTCGGCGGTGCTGTGCTTCGCGCCCGACATCGCCGTCGCCTTCTATCGGGCCCTGCGCGACGACGACACCGCCGTCGTCGACACGTTGCTGACGCACTTCTACAGTCCCTTCGCCGCGCTGCGCGCCAAGGCCCCCGGCTACGCGGTGTCGCTGGTGAAGGCGGGCGCGAGGCTGGCGGAGCTGCCGGCAGGACGGGTGCGACCGCCCCTTGTCGACCCGACGCGGGAGCACGTCGACCAGCTCGCCGAGCTGCTGTCCGACGGCCGCGCCGCGCTCGCCGACGCGACCGGGACACAGCCGCGATGAGCCGCCTTGACGTCCGCGAAGCGCGGATCACCCCGGTGGCGTTTCCCGATCCGCCGCTGCTCAATTCCTCGGGCGTGCACGAGCCGTGGGCGCTGCGCGCGATCGTCGAGGTCGACGCCGGCGACGGATTTGCCGGGCTCGGCGAAACCTACGGCGACGCCGCCCACCTGGAGCTGCTGCGCCGCGCGGCGGCGGAGCTGCCGGGAAGCGACGTCTTCGACCTCAACGGGCTGCGCGCGGCCGCGGCGCGCGCGGCGGGCGGCGTCGACTCGCCCGACAAGCACGGCTTGACCGGTCCGTCGAGCACGGCGAAGACGCTGGCGCGCGTGGTTTCCGCGTTCGAGACGGCCTTTCTGGACATTCAGGGGCAGGCGGTCGGCCGTCCGGTGTGCGATCTGCTCGGCGGGGCGGTGCGCGAGCGGGTGCCGTTTTCGGCGTACCTGTTCTACAAGTGGGCGGCGCATCCCGGCGCCGAGCCCGACGAGTGGGGCGCCGCGCTCGACCCCGACGGCATTGTGACGCAGGCGCGGCGCATGATCGACCGCTATGGTTTCGCGTCCATAAAGCTCAAGGGCGGGGTGTTCCCGCCCGACGTGGAGATCGACGCGATCCGCGCGCTGCGGGCGGAGTTCCCGTCGCACCCGTTGCGGCTCGACCCCAACTGCGCCTGGAGCGTGGCCACGTCGATCGACGTGGCCGAGAAGACGGCGGGACTGCTCGAGTACCTTGAGGACCCCACCGAGACGACGCCGGGAATGGCCGAGGTGGCGGCGCGGGCGTCGATGCCGCTGGCGACCAACATGTGCGTGATCGGCTTCGACGACGTCGCCGAGGCGTTCGCCTCCCGCGCGGTGGGCGTGGTGCTGGCCGACCACCATTACTGGGGCGGGCTGCGCGCCTCGGCCGAGCTGGCCGCGATCTGCCGCACGTGGGGCGTTGGCGTTTCCATGCATTCCAACAGCCACTTGGGAATCAGCCTGGCGGCGATGACCCATCTGGCGGCGGCTGTGCCGAACCTGACCTACGCGGTCGACACGCATACGCCGTGGCAGTGCGGGGCCGACGTGGTCGACGAGCCGCTGACGTTCGTCGACGGAGAGGTCGCAGTGCCGCGCACTCCCGGACTCGGGGTGCGTATTGATCGCGACGCCTTGACGCGCATGCATTCCGACTACCTCGACTGCGGAATCGTCGAACGCGACGACACCGGCTACATGCGATCGATCGACCCGGAGTATCGGGCGGTGAGGCCGCGATGGTGAGCGTCGCCGCTCACGCCTACCCGTGGGACGTGTTGGGCGATCCGGGCTTCGCGGTCCGGGTCGAAGACCTCGGGGTGGAGTCGGTGACTCTTGCCGCCGCATATCACTCCACAAGGGCCGCTACGCCGCTGCACCCGAAACGGCAGCTTGTGGACGCTGCGCACTCGGCGCTGTACCGGCCGACGCGCACGGCCGCGTGGAGCGGCTCGCGACTGCGGCCGGCCGCGGCGGACTGGATGCGGGAGGACGACCCCTTCGCCGAGGCGGCCCAAGTGCTGCGCGAGGCGGGGTTGTCGGTGTCGGCGTGGGTCGTGCTGACGCACAATTCGCTGCTGGGTTGGTTGTTTCCGGACTTGGCGGTGCGCAACTGCTTCGACGAGCGATACGGCTATGCGCTTTGCCCGGCTCACGCCGAGGTGCGCGCGTACGCGGCGACGTTGGCGGCCGAGGCTGTGCGCGACGTGGAGGTCGACGCGGTGTCGCTTGAGGCCTGCGGGCAGCTGGGGGTGGCGCACGGCGGTCACCACGAGAAAACCGACGGCGCGTGGACGGCGGAGGCGGCGCGGCTTTTGTCCATATGCTGCTGTGACGCGTGCCGCGACGCCTGGCGCGCAAGGGGCCTCGACGGCGACGAGGTGCTGGCACGGCTGCGG
>JBOGDN010000663.1:0-3605 GCA_050742995.1 Stackebrandtia sp.
GGCCACGGCTGTCAACTCGCCCTCGGCGACGCGCAGCCCCGACTCCGGGTCGTCCAGGCGGCCGACGCGCTGCGGCGCGGCGTCCCCACGGGCGTTGTCGGCCACGCCCGGCGTCACGGAAAGCAGCCGCACGACACGCTCGGCCGCGGCGTGGCCGGTGGTGTACTTGCGGGCGGTCTCCAGGAACACGTCCATGGGGATCATCAAGAACGCGGTGTAGCCGAACACCGCGACCAGCTGGCCGGGCGTCAGCTCGCCGGAGGCGGTGAGCCGCGCCCCCAGCCACGTGACGGCCGTCAGCAGCAGCCCCGGCAGCAGCACCTGCAGGCCCTTCATGACGGCGCTGGCGGCGGCGACGCGGACCCCGAAGCGCCGCACGTGCCCCGACCGTTCGACGTAGCGGTCGTCGAAGAGGCTCTCGCCGCCGACCCCGCGCAGGACTCGCAGGCCGGCGACGATGTCGTTGGCGCGGGAGGTGAGAATTCCCTGCTGTTCGCGGTAGTCGTGTTCGCGGCGCTGCAGCGGCTTGAGCAGCGGCCCGATGAGCAGGGCCTGCAGCGGCAGTCCGATGAGGATCACCGTGCCGAGCAGCGGCGAGATGTTCAGCAGGATCGCCGCCACGGCCGCGAACGAGACCACGGACCCTATGGTGCGGCCGAGCACGTCGAGGGTCGTGCCGACGGCGATCGGGTCGTTGCTGCCGACGGCCACGACCTCGCCGGTGGCGATGCGGCGGGGGAGGACGGCCCCGACGCGGGTGGCGTGCCGCGTGGTCAGCTGTACGGTGCGATACGCGCCGGTGAGGAAGTTGTGGACGGCCAGGCGGTGCCTGATCACGCCGAACCCGGCGATGGCGGCCGCCACGGCGGCCAGGACGCCGGCCCACAGCGCGGTCGCGCCGAGGTCGCGGGCGGCCACGCCCTGGTCGACGGAGACCCCGATGAGCCCGGGTATCGCGCCGATGCTGGCCATCCACGCCGACCCGAAGACGCCGGCGGCGAGGAGCCCGCGCATCTGACGCCGCATCACCCACCACAGATAACGCCCGGCCGAGCCGATGTCGGGCTCGCCCGGGTCGGGCAGGGGAAGCGGAGAAAACAGTCGCATGGCATCTCGACGCTAAGCGGCCGCGACGTGCGCGGCAACCGGATTAACCCACGTCACCCCGACGATCAATCGCTATAGAGGGCCTGCCCCACCCCATCCGGGGGCAGACCGCCCTCGTAGAGGTTCGCCGTGTTCCCGGCGCGCCGGGTCAGCGGCCGCGTCTGGCTCCTTCGGGCCAGACGACGGTGACGGCGATGTCGTGTTCGCGGGCGTAGTCGACGACGTCGGCTGTGCCGCCGTAGCCGCGTGCGGGCTGGCCGTCCCATATGGCGACAAGGCGGTCGGCGCCGTCGAGCATGGCGACGCTGGCGTCCATGTGGGATTGTTCGGTGGATTCGCGGTGATCGAGGCGGCGCACGTGTGCGGCGACGGCGAACAGCCGGTCGTAGCCGGCGTGGGCTGCTTCGGGCAGGCCGTCGCGGTATTCGGCCGCCGGAACCACGACTTCTAGACGGCCGCCCAGTTCGAGCACGGCGTCGGCGAAAAACTGGTCGGCGCCGTCGGCCAGACAGGACACGCCGGTGATCCGGTCGCCGTCGGCCAGCTGCCGAAGCTCATCGCGCAATGCGTGTTTGACTTTGTCTGCGGCGGCGTCGTACAGATCGCGGGGGCCTGTGACGGCGATTCGCACCCGGATCACTCCTGTTCGTAGACGGCGGCCAAACGCGCATCCAAAGCCTCGGCGGCGGTCACGGTGTGGCCGAGATTCGCACGAAGGTCCGTTACCGATCGCGTGAGTCTTTCAGACCGCAGTTTCAACGCCGTGTCGAGCACCGCTGTGGCCAGATTGCATGCCTGCTCCGGCGCGTCTAGGTCGGCCAGCGCGTGAGCGCGTTCGAGCAGGCGATCGGCGGCTTGTTTCGGATGCGGCGTGGTCAGCGGTGCCTCGGCGCGGGCCACTGGTCCGGATCGCGCCGCAGCCGTACCGCCACGGTGTGGCGGAACGAGTCGAGTTTGGCGGCGTCGAAGCGCACCAGCCACGGCCACACCGGCTCGGCGTCGGTGAGAGCGGTCGCGGCATGATCCATCAGACGCAGCGCATGCTCGTCTGCGTTCAACGCCAGCACCGAGGCTTCGACGCAGTCCAGCCAGACCACGGCGATCGGGGGCGCGGCCTTCGGCAGCGACTGACGTGCTTTGCGAACTATGGCAATCGCATTGCGCACATCGCCGCTGATCGCGGCGAACTGCCCGAGCGAGGCGGTCATGTATACGCCAAGCAGTTGCTGGCGGGTACGTTTGGCCGCCTCTACCGCCAGCAGATAGCTGCGGCGTGCGACGGCGCGGTCGTCGCAGTCCACGGCAAGCCATCCGACAAAGCCGGCGGCTTCCGACACCAGCGCGTTAAGGCGGCGGCTGTCGCCGGCGCGGCCCTCTTGGGCTGCCTCGGCGGCCATGTGCCGCAAGAAATTGAGGTGCGCGACTGCCGGCGGGCGCAGCAGCGGCGAAGGCATGGTTGCCTCAGCGCGGCGATATGTCGCCGTAGGCGTCGCCAGATCAAGCAGCGAGTCTTGCGGCATGACAGCGGCCATCGCGCCGGCGACCGCGGTCAAGCTGGCTGAGGCGAGAAATTGTCGGCGGCGCGTCGTCTCCTCCTTTCCGTCATCCGCCAATCCGGCGAGGCGGCGCGGGATGCCAAGTCCATCGCACAGTGCGGCCAGTGTGTCCAGCTGGCGCGGCGACCGCTCTCCCGAAATCACACGGGACACATACGGCTGGCTCAATCCGGTTGCGGCAACGATGTCTTGCTGCCGCAGCCCGGTTGCCCGCATCGCCGCATTCAGCACGACATCCCATCTGCCCGCTGCAAGCGCCGACCGAACCGCCGAAAGCCGCCACCACGGCTGGTCGGCATCGCAGTCCGCTCGTGATTCCATTGTCGCCCTCCTATCGGCGCCCGCCTATGCCGCCGGGCATCCCCGCAACGGGTTTATGCCCGCCGGCATTGGCCCTAGGCAGCCGATGTCGCTCAGAGTACAGACATGACACCGATGACCGAAAACACCGATCGCACAGACGTCATTGATCTCGGCACGTTCAACGTGGCAGGGCGTCGGGTGCGGGCGACCATGCGCGCGGGTGGGGGCGAGGTATGGCTGACTCTGGATGAGAGTGATCTGGCTGTCGGGGTGGTAGCTGCGCTTGATCTGGTCGAGCCCGCCGTGCGCATTTTCGAACCGCATACCTGGGCTGACGCGCCCGAATGGCGCTGGCACGTCCGGCGGCAGGTCGCGGATCTGTATCGGCGCACGCTGCGAACTTGCGAGGGCTGAGTCGTGGGCGAGTACAAGGCGCGGCTGGTGCGGCGCGAGCGGCGGGACGTCTCGGGGGAGACGTGCCGGCGTTATGCGTGGAAGAGCGTCGAAACCGGCGAGGTGGCGGTGGTGGAGTGCTGGACCCACGGGCGAGCCTGGCCATGCGCATGGGGGCGGGCGCGGGAACCTCGGCCCGGATCCGCCCCTCACGGCGTCGAGTGAGGTGGGAGCTCGGCGCGGCGG
>JBOGDN010000664.1:0-5521 GCA_050742995.1 Stackebrandtia sp.
GTACGCGTTGGAGCGGATGAGATTGAAAACGTCGATCTCGGGATCGGGGTTGTCGCGCAGGTGCGCCACGAGGTCGGCCCAGCGCTCCTCGGCGTCGCCGGGCAGCGCCCGGCAGGCCGCGGACTCCTCGCACACCGCCTCGAAGCCGACCAGGCCGTCGCGTATCGCCCTGCCGGAGGCGAAGACGTCGGCGTAGCCGGCCTCGTCGGTGAGCACGACGCTGTCGACGAACACCGCGCGGGTCTGCTCCGGGAAACGCGTGGCGAACGCCTGGGCGAAAAGGGTGCCGTAGGAGTTGCCGTAGAACGTCACCGCCGGCAGCCCCAGCGCCTGGCGCACCGCATTCATGTCCGCGGCGACTTGGTCGGCGGTGAAGAACTGCACCCGGTCGCCGATTTCGGCGGCGCAGTCTCGAATCGTCTGCGGCTCGCGCAGGTCCAGGTCGTCGCAGCGCAGCGGGGTGGACTTGCCGGTTCCGCGCGGGTCGACGACGAACAGGTCCTGGGTGTCGAGCACCGGCCCCAGCGCGGTGTCGAAGATCAGGTCCTCGCCGATGGCGGCGCCGGGGCCGCCCGGATTGCCCAGGATCGCGCCCTCGGCCGGCCGCGACTGGTCGGCGTGCGGCACGAACGCGAACGCCACCTCGATCTTTTCGCCGGACGGATTCGACCAGTCCAGCGGCACCTCGATGACGCCGTCGCAGCGCTTCGTCGCGTCGGCGCACTCGTGCGGACCGTCGGCGGACGGCTCGGCCGCGGCCGGGTACGTCGCCGTCGACAGCCCTACGATCACGGCCGCGACGATCGCCGCGACGCCGGCGACCCAGGTTCTTCTCTGCCTCACGGACCCGCTCCTCTCCAAACAAGAGATCCGAGAATCGATGCTATTCGATCTTCAGGGCAATGACAGTCTCCGATAGTCGCGGAAGTTTGTCGACTTTCGCATACGACATTCTGTTCGTCGACTTGCCGATTTCGGCGGATGTTGCGCGCGTCGGCTAGCATCGAGCAGACATCATGGTGCTGGATTCGCCGCTGTTTCTTCCCGTGGCGGCAGGCGAATCCCCCGCGACCCCGCAGAGTTTTCTCAGCTGGGTCGCCGCCCGCCTCGGCTGTTCCCCGTGCCGTCGAGGCGGGCCTTTACTTTTTATCCCGACGCGACAGGTTTGCGCGCCGTCAGACGGACGAAGCCGAGCGTTTCGCCGGCGTCGGCCTCCAGCGCCTGCGCCCAGTCGCGGCAGTGCTCGCGCCATTCCTCGGACGCCACGACGGCGCCGAACTTCTCCCAGCGCAGCCAGTGCTTCCAGCCGTCGGGAAGCAGATCGGCGTGGATCGCCTCGACCAGGCCGGTCTTTCCCCAGTGCCGACGCCACCACTGCGGACTGTGGAAGACGTGAAGATCCGGCTCCCATATCCGCGACAGCGACCACGGCACTTGCTCCCCCACGTCCTCGACGACCCCCGGCGCGACGATCCCCAGCTGACCGCCGGGACGCAGGAACTTGAGGATGTAGCTCAGGTACAGCTCGGCGGTGCCGAAATAGTGGTAGGCGTCGAGGCTGACGATCGCGTCGAAGTAATCCTCGGCGAATTTCAAATCGTGCGCCTCGGCGTGCAGCGGGGTCACCCGATCGGCGACGCCCGCGTCCTCGATTCGCCGCCAGTTCTCGCCGGGCTGGATCCACAAATCGGCGGCCACGACGCGGACGTCGAATTCCTTGGCCAGAAAGATCGACGTGATCGCCCTTCCGCAGCCCAGGTCCAGCACTCGCATGCCGGGCCGCAGATCCATCAGCTCGCCGAGCGATTCGGCCAGCCACATCGGATTCGGACCCATGGCGTTGTCGGCCTGCCAGCGCGGGTCGTATCGCGAGGCGCGGGGAAACTGCGGGTGCACGATCGCCTCGGCCGCCAGCGCCGGGTCGCTTCCGGAATCGATCATGCCGCGTAGTCTGCGTCGCGGCCGGCCGGGCGTCAACTCATTTTCCCTGGACGCGGAGCGACTCGACCCCCTCGCGACCACAGACCTACGTAGACAAAAAAATTCGATCGCCATCTATATTTTGTGCATAGAAAAGCTTCGCTCAGATTGACTGCCGTGAATGTTAGCGACACTATGAACACGCAGTACGCAATTAGTGCCCACTTCCATTTGATTGCGAGGCACCCCCGTGTCCGAAAAAATCATCACCCGCCGTCATGCCCTTCTCGCCGCGGCGGCCGGCCTTGCGGTGACGCCCTTCGCCGCAGGCCAGGCGCTCGCCGACCCGTCCGCGGCCGCCCCCCGCCTCTACATCGACCCCGGCCACGGCGGCTCCGACTCCGGAGCGGTCGGGAACGGTTTGCGGGAGAAAGACATCACCCTCGACATCGCGCTGCAGGTACGCGACATTCTGCAGGCGAACCACACCGTCGACATACGGATGTCGCGCACCACAGACATCACGCGCAGCCTCAGCTACCGCTCCTCCGACGCCAATTCCTGGGGCGCGAATTTCTTCGTCAGCATCCACATCAACTCCGCGGGCGGCACGGCGGGCACCGGCTTCGAAAGCTACCGGTACACCAACGCCTCGTCCGGCACGATCAGCAAGCAGAACATCCTGCACCCGCGGATCCTGTCGGGCATGCGCACCGTCGCCTCCGTCGCCGACCGGGGCAAGAAGTCCGCTAACTTCCACGTGCTGCGCGAGACGTCGATGTCCGCGATCCTCACCGAAAACCTCTTCATCAACAACCCCGCCGACGCCAATCTGCTCAAACGCGCCGACTTCCGCACCGCCGCCGCGCGCGGACATGCCCAGGGCATAGTCGAAATCCTGGGGCTGTAACCCGAACCAGCCCGTGAACCGGGCTTTCACACCGCCTGGGCGGAGGCTTTGCCTCCGCCCTCGTTCGCGCCGGGACCGAAGCGCGGCTTCTCGCCGGTCGTGCGCTCAGACGTCGAGGACGATGCGCTTGCCGCTGGCGCGGGAGACGCAGGGGTAGATGACGTCGACGCGGTCGCGCTCGTAAGGCTGCAGCACGTCGTCGCGGTGGTCGGGGACGCCAGCGATCACGCGGGTGCGACAGCTGCCGCAGACGCCGTCCTCACAGGACAAATCTATTGTCGGGTCGACGCGCTGAATCGCCGAAAGCAGAGTCTGGTCCGCGGCCACGTCGACGAGCGCGCCGCTTTGCCGCAGTTCGGCTTTGAACGGGGCGTTGTCGGCGGCGTCCGGGCGCTGGCTCGCGGCGAAGCGCTCCACGTGCAAGGTCCCGTGGGGACAGCTCGCGGACATGGCCGCTTCCACGGCGCGCAGCATGCCGTCGGGTCCGCAGCAGTACACCGCCACGCCGTCGGGCGCCGCGCTCAAGACGGCGTCGAAATCCGGGCGGGGGTGCGTGTCGGAGGGCACGAGCGCGACGCGGCGCGGATGCTGTCCGGCGAGCGCGCCGGCGAACGCCATCTTGGACATCGACTTTCCACGGTAGACCAGACTCCACTCGGCGCCGGCCGCGTCGAGTTCGCGGATCATCGGCAGGAACGGCACGATGCCGATTCCGCCGGCGACGAACAGGTGGGCCGGAGCGTCGGCGACCGGGAAGTTGGTGCGCGGGCGGCGAACCGCCAGTTTCGCGCCGGACCGCAGCCGGTGGATCTCAGCGGAGCCGCCGCGCCCGCCGGGCTCGAGGAGCACCGCGATCCGGTACGCGTCGGCGTCGTCCGGGTCGCCGTACAGCGAGTACTGGCGTTCCTTTCCGGACGGCAGCACCAGGTCGACGTGCGCTCCCGGCGTCCACGGCGGGAGCGCGGCGTCGGAGGCGCCGCGCAGCGTCAGCGCCGCCGTCCCGTCGGCCACAATCCGCGTCCCGGCGACGGTCACGGGGATCTGGGCCTGCCGGGGCGAGCCCGCCGCCGACAGCCTGCGTCCGCGCCTGGTCTTGCCGCCGGGCTTGTACAGCGACAGCAGCATCGCCGCGACGAGGTTGAGCATCGCGACGCCGAAACCCCAGAACACCACGTCCACGGCGCCGTCGATCTGCGCGACCGACCCGCCGGTTTCGGCGAGGTGCGCGGCCTGCTCCGCGGCGCTTTCCAGGGCGCTGTGCAGGAACGCGAACGCCGCGATCAGGATGGCGATGGAGATCGTCAGCTTCGCGGCGACCCAGTAGTACCTGATCAGACCCCATTTCGTCGTCAACCCGAGCGCGATGCCCGACAACGTGGCGGCGAAGTTGGCCCACGGCAGCAGCGTCATGTCGAAGACCGCCATGAGCTCGTAGGCGACCTTCGCGGTCTCGATTTCGGAGGCGGTCATCGCCGCGACCGACATGGCGACGATGACCACCGCGATGCCCACCCAGCTCCCGGAGGCGACGACGTGTGCGGCCAGCAGGGCTTTGCGCGCCTTGACGCGCACCTGACCGGCGAGCAACGCGAGGGCGGGCACGGCCAGCCAGGAGCAGAACATCGCGATCAGGTCGCCGACCACGAAGCCCAGCAGCACCGTCAACGCCGACAGCAGCCATCCCAAGCTCAGCAGGAGCCGACGCCGAGTGTGCGGGCGTGCGGCGACAAGCAGGGCGAGACCGCCGGCCACGGCGGCGACGGCGTACCAGGCCGGGGTGCGCAACTGCGGAAAACTCGGGGGGAACAACGGCGGCAGCTGGGTCATGAGCGACGCGATCGCCGCGTAGACGATCAGCAGGTTCCGGGCGCTTCGCGGAGCGGGCGCGCGTCGCTGCGAACGTTCGGCGGCGGGACGGACTGGGGCCGAGACTGACATACCTTCGCTTCCTGGTCGTTCGACGGCCGAAAGGCGGCTGACAAACGGAAGTATGGAAGCGCGGGGGCGGTTTCTTCTTCGGGAATGACCCGGATTTCGTCCCTGACCTCGGCCCTGACAGGGTTCGCGGCCGGACGGGGCGAGGGCGACGTCGAGACCACAAGAGGCGGCCCGCCGACTCGGGTGTCGACGGACCGCCCGGGGCGGTGAAGGTCAACGGCGGCAGCGGTCCCACAGGACCTTGAACAGCACGAGCGCGCCGGCCGCCGCCAACGCGCCGACGAGCACGGGGCTCCGCCGGACCGGTTGGAGAGCGCCCCCGGCCCTGTGGGCCATGAGCGCCGATCCTTCACGCAGCCTCCGCAGCTTGCCTTCGGCGGCTTCCAGCGCGCGGCCCTTGACGTCGAGCTTGTGTCTCAGCTCGACCACGATCTCCCCAAGCTCGCCCCTGGCGAGCTCGGCCTCCTGCCGCAAGTCGTCGTCGGTCGGCCCCGCCGGCCGCGCGGCCTCCTCGGCCTCGGCTTCGGCTCGCAGCCGCTTAGCCTCGGCGACCTCGCTGTCCACCTGTCTTCCCTCCTGGACCAACAGGTACTCCTCGGGCGTCAAGCCCGTCGGAGGCAGCGGCCCGAGGGCCGATCCCGGCTGGATCACGGCTCTGCCCTCCCTCGCATGGCGTGCAGGTCTTCGCGCACGCTCTCCATCGTCTTTTCGGGCGTCGGCGGCACGGCCCTGCGCAGCAGCGCCCGCCCGATC
>JBOGDN010000665.1:0-6737 GCA_050742995.1 Stackebrandtia sp.
GGCGCGAGTGACCGCCCGACGCTGACCGACCCGGTCCGGTCTTGCAAGGTCGTCGGCGTCGAAAATTCTCACGCGCTCCTTCGTCGCTTATTTCGCGCGAATTTTCTCGCCTCACTCCCCTGCCGCCCGTCCCTTCGGGCCGGTCGCGCGGGTCGCGTCAATCGCGGCATCCACCGCCAGAGCCACCCGGCCCCGGCGCAAGCCGCACCGCACGCACAAGGAGAACGCCATGATCTACACCCACATCGTCGAAGGCCGCATTGCCGCCAAGCCGACGATGACCGTCACCCGCGGCGGCCACGAGGTCACGCACATGCGGGTCCTGTTCAACGACCGCCGCCGCGACGCCTCCGGCGCCTGGCAGGACGGCCGCACCCGCAGCCTCGACGTGGCCTGCTGGCGCCACCTCGCCCAAAGGGCCGCCGGCCTGGCCACCGGCGACCTGGTGATCGTCGAATGCGCCAACGATCTGACCGCCACCGTCAACGGCCGCTACGTGAACCTGCAGGTCTCGGCGAAGAACATCTCGTTGAGCATGCGCTTCGAGGCCGCCACTTCCCACCGCAAGTCGCGCAGGCCCGCCGGCGACACGGTCGTCACCGGCGAGGGCGAGGTCTACACCGCCCAGCAGTGGCAGTCCTTCGGCGACGCCGAACACGCCGACCCGATCGAGGCCGCCGATCCCTTCGACGCCGAGCCCGTCGACGCATAACCGCCCGCCGGGGCCGCTTCCGCGCCGAAGCGGCCCCGCCCCACACCCGCTCACCTGCAAGGAGTGATCAGCGATGCCTGCCCTCGACCACCACTCATCCCCCACACGACCCGCCGAGTGCGGCGGACATCCCGACCCGTTCGACGCAGCGCAGACGCTGTGCGACGCCGACACCGGGTACGTGACTTTCGAGCCGTGCCCTGCATGCGGCGCCTTGGTCCCGAAGGCCAACGCCTGGGGCAACCGCCGAGCAGAAACTCTGACCGTCGTCGGCGTCCTCGCCGAGGCGACTGTCGTCGTCGACGATGACGACATCCCCGTCACGCGGCTGCGGCTCATCCGCGCCCGCGTGCACCAGTTGGGCCTCCACACGCCGACCCCGATTCCGAAGACGGTGACGGTCGTCGTCTGCGGCCGCCTGCCAGAGGTCACGTTGGGCACTGCTCGGTCCGGCCGCCGGGTGAGCGTGGTCCACTTCGTGCTCAAAGACGCCGACGACAACACCGCGACGCTGTTGGCTCAACCCGAGGAAGTCGACTTCCCGCTGTGTTACGGCGAGTAAGTCGCACGCCGCAGGCGCGGGACGCCTGGTTGGGCCGTCCCGCGCCGCCGCGGATCGCGGCGGTGTTCGCATGAGCCTGCCTTTCGGCTATGGCGTTTCACCGCGCGGCGTGTCCGGTCGGGTGTGGAGCGCCGCGCCGACGTCACGCGGACGGCGACCGTGTCTAACCGACACGCCAGGGGGCGGACCGCTTCGCTGCAAGGGCGGCTGGCGAAGACTTTTCGACGGAACCGCTTCGCTATTCCTGGCGGAATTTCCTTATCGAAAACTCTTCTGGCCGTCCCTTGCGTCCACCCCGCCGCGCCGGTTCGCGACCGGGTCATGCCACCGCGGCGCCGTCGGCGCCGGGCAGCGACTCCACAAGCCGCCCGGACCGATCCGCCGCAGGAGCGAAACAAGACCATAGCGGAAAGGACACCAGGCTCATGACCACTCACACCGCCGCGCGCCGATCCTCGGCCTTTTGGGGCAATCTGGCCGCCACGCCGACCAGACGCGTCGCCGGCGACGGCACGGTCCTGTTGCGGCTGCGACTATCTCGCCTCGACACCGCCGCGCTGGCCCGCGGCGTTTCCGAGCCCGACGCGACCCGACTGCTCGACCTGACCGTCGTCGGCGCGCTCGCCGAACTCGACCACGGTCTTGTCGACCTCGGCGACAGGGTTCACGTCGCGGCCGGCCGCATGGCCCGGCCCTCACGACCCGGGGTGCCCGTCGTCGTCGCCGACGCCGACAACGTCGCCTTCCCGACGTTGACCTGACCGAACTCCCACCACGCTCAAGGGCGGCCGCGCAATCATCAGCGCGGCCGCCCTTTCTTTGCGTTTGCCTCGTCTTATTCCTCGCCGTGCCCGTACGCCTGGCCGCCGAGCCCTGCCACGTTCAGCTCCGGCTCGTCGGAGGCCACGTCCACCGTCGCGGTCACGCCGGCGTCGGGCCTGGCGGATCCTTCTGCGGCTTCGGCCAGCGCGGCGCGCACCTCGCCTGGGCTGAGCCCGGTGGTCTCGCCGATTGCGTACCGCGATTCGCCCAGCCGCGACAACTCGGCCACCGCTTCGGCGGCCGAACGCCCGTGCTCGGCGGCTTTGGCGTCGCCGGCGGCGACGATGCGCTCAGCTCGCCGGGCGGCAGTCTGGCGTATCTGGGCGCCGCGCAGCCGGTGCTCCCAAAACACCGCCAGGGTCTCCTCGACGCGCCGTTCGCGCTGCAGCAGCTCCTCGCGGCGCTGCCGGGTGATTTCTCTGGCTCGACGGCGGCTTTGCGTACGCGCCGAGCCCTTTTCTGCGATATGCGATGTGTTCGTCATACACGCGACGCTAATCCCGAGAAACGCTTCGCGCAAATCACCCGAATCCCATTCAACCACCATTCGATCCCATTCCGCATTCCCCATCACACATCAGCACCAATCAACCCGAACAACCACCACACCAAGCAGTCTGCCAGCACATACGCTATTTCATCGACCATCCGAGATTCGACAAGACACCTCTTGCACTTTCAGTGAAAGCGGATATGCTGGTCGCTCGAACCGCGCGCGAAAACTGTCGAAAAATGAAGCGGAAACGGCGGGAGAAACGACCAGAGCAGTTAGGGGGTGGGGGCGCGTTGATGACGATTCACAAATTGTCGGTCGGCGACGGCTACACCTACCTGACGCGTCAGGTCGCCGGCGGGGACGTGCAGCGGCAGCGCGGCCAGGCGGCGGCCGACTACTACACCCAAGCCGGCAACCCGCCCGGCGTGTGGTGCGGGCGCGGCGCGCACCTGCTCGGTCTCGACGGCAAGACAGTGACCGACAAGGCGATGAAGGCGTTGTTCGGCGACGGCGTGCGGCCCGACGCCGAAGCCGTCTTCAACGCCTACATCGCACAACACAAGCGCCCCGGCATGACCGCCGCGCAGCTCAAAACCCTCACCCTCGCCGCGCAGAAACACGCCCAGCTGGGTCGACGGTTCGACGCCTACAAACGCCTCGATGCCTTCGACAAGCGTGTGAAGGCGCGGCTGGCGTCGATCGCCGAAGACACCGGGCGCGCGGCCACGCCCGCCGAGATCGCGAAGGTCAAACGCGAGGAGGCCTCGCGGCAGCGCGCCGGGGTGGCGGGTTTCGATTTGGTGTTCGCGCCGGTGAAATCCGCGGCGCTGGTGTGGGCGCTGCACCCCGAACCACGAGTGCGCCAGGCGGTGAAGGACGCTCACGACGCCGCGGTCGACTCCGCCATGGCGCTGCTGGAGGACCACGCCGCCTACACGCGCACAGGCGCCGGCGGGACCGCCCAGATCGAAACCAAAGGACTGATCGCCGCCCGGTTCGACCACTTCGACTCCCGCGCCGGCGACCCCAACCTCCACACCCACGTGCCCGTGTTGAACAAGGTGCAAGGCACAGACGGAAAGTGGCGGTCCCTGGACGCCCGGGGCCTGTACGCGATGACGGTGGCCACAAGCGAGCACTACAACTCCTGCTTCGAAGCCGAACTGGCCGCGCGCGTCGGCGCGGTGTTCGTCGCGCGGCCCGGTTCGGGAAAGAACGGGCGGCCGGTGCGCGAAATCGTCGGCGTGCCCGAGGCGGCCGTGCGGCTTTTTTCGCGGCGTCGCCTCGATCTGGAGGAGCGGTATCGGCAGCTGTGCGCGGCCTACCGCCGCGCCCACGGGCACGACCCCGCGCCGGGTCTGTGTCACAAACTGGCCCGCCAGGCCGCGCTGGACACCCGCCCCGACAAAGACATGCTGCGCCCCCTGGCCCAGATGCGCGCCGAATGGGCCGCCGAACTGACCGCCCGCTTCGGACCCGACGCGCTGCGGCAGATCGCGGCCGCCGCATCCGCCGACCCCCGCCCCCAGCAGGGCGGGGTGCGGGAGTTGACGCCGGCCCAAATCCACGCCCTGGCCGATCGCGTGGTGGCCGCCGTCGCCGACAACAGGTCGACGTGGACGCGGTGGAACCTGCACGCCGAAACCCAACGCCTCCTGCGCGCCTCAACTCGGTTCGCCGATGCCGGGGCGCTGCGCGCCGCGGCCGACCAAGTCGTGCACGCCGCCACGTCCCCAGAACATTCGATTCGCATCGACGCGCCCGCCTTCCTCGGCACCCCCGAGGCGTTGCGGCGTTTCGACGGCGGCGAGGCCTTCACTCCGCACGCCTCGCACCGCTACACCTCCAAGGCCGTGTTGGACGCCGAAGCCCGCCTGGTCGCCGCCGCCCAAACCCACACCGCGCGAGGACTGGAGCCCGCCTTCGTCACCGCGAAGCTCGACGCCTTCGAAGCCACGACCGCGCTGCGACTCGACTCCGCCCAACGCGACATGGCCGCCTCTTTCGCCACCGATTCGCGGCTGCTGGCCGCGGGCCTGGGACCGGCCGGGTCCGGCAAAACCACCGCCATGCACGCGCTCGCCCACGTCCTGTCCGGCGCGGGTCGACGACTGGTCCCCCTCGCCGTGTCGGCCAACGCCGCCGCCGTCCTCGGCAGCGAGTTGGGCGCGCACGCCGACAGCCTCGACAAGTTCCTCTACGAACACCACGCACACCCCCAACCGCCCCCCACCCCCGACCAGGCCACCCAGGCCGGGGCCGACGACGCCGCGGCACGGCAGCGTCGGTGGCATCACCTGTCGCCCGGCGACGTCGTGCTCGTCGACGAGGCCGGCATGGCCGGCACCTTCAAACTCGACCGCCTCGTCAAAATCGCCGCGACTCACGGTGCGTGCGTGCGGCTGCTGGGCGACTGGCGCCAACTCGGCGCGGTCGAATCCGGCGGCGCGCTGCGCCTGGTCGCCGAAGAAACCGGAGCCGTCGAACTCCACCGGCTGCACCGCTTCGCCGACCCCGCAGCCGCCGCGGCCAGCCTCGCGCTGCGCAACGGCGAAGCCAGCAGCCTCGACTACTTCGCCCGCCACAGCCGCATCGCCGGCGGCTCCAAAGACGCCATGATCGAAGCCGCCTACACCGGGTGGCGCGCCGACATGATCGACGGGTTGACCAGCGTGATGATCGCCGTGACCAATCACGACGTCGCCGCGCTGTCGGCGCGCGCCCGCACAGACCGCGTCGCCTGCGGACACGTCGAAACCCGAGGAGTGTGGCTGCACGACGGCAATCTCGCCGGGGTCGGCGACTGGATCGTCACCCGCCACAACCAACGCACCCTGACGTTGAATCGCGGCCGGGACTTCGTGCGCAACGGGACCGCCTGGCGCGTCAAGAAACGCTTCGGCGACGGGTCGCTGCGCGTCGCCGACCTCGCCGGGCCCAGCACCGTCACCCTGCCGGCCGCCTACGTCCGCCAGCACGTCGAACTGGCGTATGCGACCACCGCCAACCGCATCCAAGGCGCGACCGTCGACACCGCCCACCCCCTCGTCACCGGCGGCATGACCCGCTCCCAGCTGTACGTGGCCGCCACCCGCGCCCGCCTGCGCACCGTCCTGTACGCCGTCACCCACAAACTGCTCCCCGTCGACCCCGACACGCGAGGAGACAAACCCTCCTGGGACCCACAAGCCGTCGCCGCCCGCGAAGTCCTCGAAAACGTCCTGGCCCGCGACGACGCCCAAACCTCCGCCACCCACGCTGTTCGGCACGCGCAAACCCACGGCGAATCCCTCGCCGCCCTGGCACCCCGGTACCGCCACGTCGTCGAACGCGCCGCACGCGACCACTACACACCCGTCTTGGCCGAAACTCTCGGCGCCGACACCGCCGAACTCCTCGAGGTCGACGGACTCAAACCCGTCGTCTCCGCTCTCCTGCACGCCGAAACCCACGACTGGAACGCCTGCGACATCCTCGCCCTGGCCGCACGCCAAGGACCCCTGCACGAAGCCGACAGCCCCGCCGCCCTGCTGGCCTCCCGCATCCGAGGCCTCGCCGACAACCGCACACCCCCCACTCCCATGCAACGCCCGTCCCGAGACGAGACCGCCCGCTACGCCAGACTCGCCCGCCGCCGCAACCCACAGCTGCGCCTCGACCCCGACACCGCACTCACCCCTCCACCCGCAGCCCCTCACGACACCGCGAAGGCGTCGAACACCGCTCAACGCATCTCGGCCAAGCGCCTCCACAAATGGGCCGAACACGCCGCTAACCGCCTCGGCCTCCACGTCCACGACGTGACCGCGCACCCCGCCTGGCCCCACCTCGCCACCACACTCGCCCGCACCGAGGCCTCCGGCGCCGACCCCGCCGCTGTGCTGAACTCCGCATCCCCCGCCGCCGCCGGCGCCGACCCCCGCCACACGGTGGCAACCCTGGCGCGCGCCGCACGCCGCCTCGCACCCTCACGCAACCACCCCGACGTCACGCTTCCGCCCGCCCTCGCCTGCCACGCCGCCGCGCTCGAAATCCTCGGCCCCGCCACCGCTTCCCGCGCGCGAAACGAAAAAGCCTGGCCCGCCCTGGCCGCCGCCGTGTCCCGCGCCGCCAGCTGCGGCGTCGCCCCCGCCGAGGCCCTGCGC
>JBOGDN010000666.1:0-3316 GCA_050742995.1 Stackebrandtia sp.
GAGCAACACCTTGCGGGCGGCGACGGCTTCGGACGGCATGGGAGCAAATCCTCAGTGGTCTCGGTGGACGATGAGCCGAGCCAGGGACTCCAGCTCGGCGGCGGACGTCTGCGTCAGGTCGGCGTCCGCAAGCGAGCCCATGGCCTCGGCGAAGAGAACGTCGATCTGCTCAAGGCTCCAGGCGCGGCCTCCGGATTCGTCGATGAGCGTCGCCGCTCGCGCCAGATCCGCCGTCTCCAGCGCGGCTTCGCGGCCGTACAGCTCCGCAAGCTCGCCGGCGGCGGCGGTGCCGGAGGACAGGGCCGCGACCACGGGAAGCGACTTCTTGCGGTTGTGCAGGTCGGAGTAGACGGGTTTGCCGGTGGTCTTGGGGTCGCCCCAGATGCCGAGCAGGTCGTCGACGAACTGGAAGGCGAGGCCGAGCCGCGCCCCGAACACGCCGAGCCGGGAGACGACGGCCGGCTCCGCGCCCCCGGAGAGGGCGCCGATCGCGCACGCGCAGCTCAGCAGCGCGCCGGTCTTGGCTTCGGCCATGCGGCGGCACTCGGCCGGCGCGACCTCGCGGCGGTCTTCGAAGTCGATGTCGAGGCTCTGCCCGTCGATGAGGGTCTGCACCGCGGTGTTGATCATGCGCACGCCCTCCAACGACCAGCCGCGGCCGGCGGAGGCGACCACGTCGGCGGCCAGCGTCGACAGCGCGTCGCCGGCGAGGATCGCCGCGCCCTGCCCGAAAACGCTCCAGGCGGTGGGCCGGTGGCGCCGGGTGAGGTCGCCGTCGATGACGTCGTCGTGCAGCAGCGAGAAGTTGTGGATCAGCTCCACGGCCACGGCCGCCGGCCGCGCCGGTTCGGCCGAGTCGCCCACGGCCCGCGCGGTCAGCAGCGTCAGCGCCGGACGGATGGCCTTGCCGCCGGTGCGGCCGGTCGGGCCGCCGTCGACGTCCCACCATCCGAAGTGGTAGCCGGCGACGTGGCGCATGCGCAGCGGCAGCGTGTCGACGGCTTCTCGCAGCGCGGGTTCGAGCAGGTCGCGGCTGTCGGCGAGGACCTCCGCGGCGGTGCGCGGCCCGGTTGCGGCGATCACGTCTGGCATGGGTCGCCTCCTAACTCGCGGCCGGGACGGGCAGAGATCGGACGGGTCTTGCGCCGGCCGTCCCCAGTCCGGCGAACCCGGACATCGCGCGACGGATCGGCGCGGGTCTCATGCCGCCGCGGTATCGGCCGGTGGCGAGATTCCACCGCAAGTCTCCCGCGATCCACGTCTTCAGGTCGGAGGTGTAGCGATCGAGCGCGCCGCGCGCCGCCTGGTCGACGCCGAGCCGGTCGGCGAGGGCGGGCAGGTCGACGTCGGCCACCTCGGCGAAGCGTCGCGTGCGCGCGTCGACGAGGTCCCTCGCGGTCGTTGTGGCGGCGGCGCGGTCGACGTCGAGGAAACGCTGGATCACCAGCACGATGTTGGCCAGCTCGCCTTCGTCGTCGACTTCCCTGCGGTAGGAGATCACGTCGTTGCGCAGACCGTGGACGTCGGCGAAGGCCGCCTCCAGCTCCGCCATCTCGGGGCTGTGCATCAGCGCCTCGGGCACGTCGGCGCCGAAGACGCGGCGCGCGATGCCAAGCGAGAATTTCGAGCCGACGGTGCTGCGGCGCATCTCGACGAAGTCGACCGGGTCCGGCACTCGGTCCTGGACCAGGTTGGCCAGCTCCCACAGCCAGCTGCCGACGAAGTCGGCCACGCCGTCGCCGAACGTCGCGCGCGCCCGCCGCGGCATCGCCCGCACGGTGCGCGGCCACAGGTCGACCAGCCCGGCTTCGACCGGGTTGGCCGGCGCGGGAACGACACCGCCGTCCGGGGGCGTGAACTGCCGCAACCGCTCGACGAACGCCCGCGCGCCCGCGACGTCGCGGCGGGTTTTGAAGACGTCGACGAAGTAGTCGTCGGCGTAAAAGCCCCAGGTGTGCCAGTCGCCGAACAGCTTGAGGGCCTCGGCGTCCAGATCCGGGTGAGCCGCGGCCATCCACAGTGCGAAGTCGGCGCCGTCGAACCCCTCCCGAGTCCACACGGCGCCGTCTATGAGGCCGACGCGCTCGGCCCACTGCGACTCGTGCTCCCGCAGCGCGCGCAGGTGAGGGCTGACGCGCAGGGCGAACGGCATGTGGAAGGCGGGCGTGTCGACCGGCGTGACGTCCCTTGCGCCGGCGGCGCCGAACTGCCGCGCCAGCTCGGTGCCGATCCCGGTGGGATGCAGCCGGACGCCGCGCGAACGCGCGGCCTCGGAGTTCATGTACCGGCTCGAGGTCAAGTGCCACTCGTGGCCGCCGGACTGCCAGTCGGCGAGGCCCTTGACGTACCCGAGCACGTCGGCGGTTTCGGCCGGGTCGAGGCCGTGCTCGGCGCACAGCGCGGGAAGCTCCGTCAGCGAGGTGTTCTCGAACTGGTGCAGCCGCGAGGTGAGCAGGTCGTTGACGACGTCGGCGCCGCGCTGCGGAGTGGTGTCGAGGAACCGCTCCATCACGAGCACGCTGTTGTTGACCTCGCCCTCCTCCTGGGTCTCCCGCTGGTAGGAGAAGATGTCGTTGCGCAGGTGAACCCCGTCGGAGAAGGTGTCGAGCAGCACCCGCATGGGCCGGGTCGCGGCGACGCGGTCGGGCACTTCGACGCCAAGCGAGTACTCCACAAGCGCGCCCGACCAGGGCGCGCCGCCGACCTTGCGGCGCATCTCGACGTAGTCGATCGGGTCGGGGATCCGATTGGCGTTGATGTTGTACAGCTCCCGCATCGACTCCTCGAGGAGGTTGCGGTTGTACTCCTTGAAACGCGTCCGCCAGGCCTGCGACATCTCGCCGACGGTGCGGGCCCACAGGTCGGCGAGCCCGGCCTCCACCGGGTTGACCGGTTCCGGCGTGCTCTCGCCGTCCAGCGGCATGAAGTCCGGCAGCCGCTCCAGGTGCGCCTCGGCGCCGGCGACGTCGCCGGTCTTCTTGAACTTCTCCAGGAAGTAGTCGTCGAAGTAGAACACCCAGGTGTACCAGTCGGTGACGACGTCGAGTTTGGGCCCGGAGGCGTCGGGGTGGGTGTAGGCGCACAGTCCGGCGTAGTCGTGGGAGTCGAAGTCCGACTCGCTCCACACGGCGTGCTCGGCGCCGTCGCCGATCATCCCCATCTCGCGCGCCCACTCCTTGGTGTGCGTGCGCGCCGCTTCCAT
The DNA here is from genome assembly GCA_050742995.1 of Stackebrandtia sp. Taxonomy (GTDB): domain Bacteria; phylum Actinomycetota; class Actinomycetes; order Mycobacteriales; family Micromonosporaceae; genus Stackebrandtia. The sequence continues at coordinate 3,203 of JBOGDN010000666.1, forward strand.
ATGGGGGTTCAGCCGGGCCGTGTAAGGCATATAGAAGTCGGGAAGGGTGAACGGCTGCATCCTGCGCGCCTTTCGTCGACAGCGGAGGGACTGCTGCCGGGCGCGGCGGCCGAT
>JBOGDN010000667.1:0-2176 GCA_050742995.1 Stackebrandtia sp.
CTCCTGCTCGCGGGGCGCACGTTCCGCGCGCTCGGCGAGCCCGATCGCGCCGGCAAGGCGTTCGCCGCGGCCTGGGACGTGGCGCGAGAAGCCGAGCTGGTCAGCGAGCAGGCCGACGCGCTGTGCCGGTTGGGGATGTTCGACTACCTCAACGGCCGACTGCGCCACGCCAAGGAGCGTTTCGTCGAGGCGCTCCACGTCGCCGAAGCCGGCGAAGACCGGCGCGCCCAGGCGTGGGCGCTGCAACATCTGGCCTGGGTCTCCACCACCCTCGGCGACTTCGCCGAGGCCGACTCCGCGCTGGGACGCGCCGCACGCCTTTTCGCGCTGCAGCGCGACCGGATGGGCCGCGCCTGGGTGCGCAGCTCGGCGGCGTTCACGCGGCTGCTCGCCGGACGGCTGCGCGAAGCCAAACGTCTCGCCGAGGCCTTCCGGCCCTTCGGCGAGAAGGTCGGAGACACCTGGGCGGTGGGAATGCTGCGCGGCGTCGGCGCCTACGCCGCGGCCGAGCTCGGCGATCTCGCCGACGCCGACGCGCTGGCCCGCAAGGCCTACCGCGACTTCGACCGCATCGCCGACGACTGGGGGCGCGGCTTCACGCTCGTCGTGCGCACCGTGGTCGCCCGCGATCTCGGCGAGCTCGAACACGCCGTGGAGCTGGTGACCGAGGCCGAGGTCTTTGCCGAGTCCACCGGCCACCCGCTGCTGATGGGTATGGCCCGCAACCTGCACGGGCACTGCCTGCTCGGTCTCGGCGACGCCGCCGGCGCCGAAGCCGCCGCCAAGACGATCCTGTCCCTCGCGCTGCCCCACGAGGTCCTGGAGCCGGTGAAGGTCGGCCCGCTGGCGCTGCTCGCCGAGGCGCGCGCCGCGCAAGGCGACACCTCAAGCGCGCTGCGCTGGTTCGGACAACTCGCCGCGCACGCCGACGCGCCCGCGCTCCTGTACGCGCGCAAGCGGGTCGTCGCCCGTTACGCGCAGCTGCTGGCCGCCGACGGACAGGTGGACGAGGCGCGGATCTGGGCGCGGCGCGCGCTCGACGCGCCCGGAGAAGACGCCAGCTCCAACGCGTTGGCCGCGGAAGTCCGCGAACAGCTCGGAGTTGAGGAAGAACCTTCCGACCAGCAGATTCCGGCACTGCCGTGACCTGGTACGCGGCAATATCCCCCATACGGCCGAGCGCTTTTGCCCGAACGGCATACACGGCTCGAAGCCTGGTGCTCTAACTTAGCCAACGTGAGCATGATGGCGCCGAATGACCGTGTGTGGCCCGCAGAGGCCGATTTCCCGGACCTCTCGGACATCGCCGTCATCGCCAGGGGCGCGCACGCCTCGGTCTACCGGGCGCACCACACCGTCTACGGCCACCCGGTGGCCCTGAAAGTCGACAACCGGGTGTTGACGTCGGAGGAGGAACGGCAGCGTTACCGCCTCGAGGTGCGCGCCGTCGGCGAGCTGTCGAGCCAGCCGGGGATCATCGGGATCTTCATGGCCGGCCTGACCGGCGACGGACATCCCTACCTGATCACCGAGCTGTGCCGCGGATCCTATGAGGACGAGCTTGTCGATCGCGGCACGCTGCCTCCCGACGAGGTGCGCCGCGTCGGCATCCGGATCAGCGAGGCGCTGTCGCACGCCCACGAGCACCGCGTGCTGCACCGTGACATCAAGCCGGCGAACATCCTCATCGACCGGGAGGGCGAGCCGGTGCTCGCCGACTTCGGCGTCGCCTCGCTGATGGACTCGCGCACCGACGAGCCGGTCGTGCGCGCGGCCATGACCCCCGCGTACGCGCCGCTCGAGACCTTCCAGCTGCGGCCGTCCGCCGAGTCCGGCGACGTGTATTCGCTGGCGGCGACGCTGTACACGCTGCTGAGCGGCCGTCCGCCCCGCTTCCCCGTCGACGACCGCAACGTGACCCTCGAAGACGTCATGTCGCTTTTCGGCGAACCCATCGAGGACGTTCCCGGCGTCTCCCAGGTGTTCCTCGGCATGCTGCGCGCGGCGATGACCAACAACCCAGACGGCCGCCCCACGGCCATGCAGTTCCGCGACATGCTCGAAAGCGTGCCGATGGCCACGGCCACCGGGGTGATACCGCTGCCCCGCGCCGAACCCGAGACGCGCTCGGCTTCGGAGCCGCGTCCGAGCGCGGAGGAGTCCGGCTGGGCCGAGC
>JBOGDN010000668.1:0-1507 GCA_050742995.1 Stackebrandtia sp.
AGGAAGAGCTGACGCGTCCGCTGCGGCGTCCGCCGTCGCCTCCGGAGCCGGAGGTCGACTCCCAGATGACGCAGCGGCTGCGGCGCGGCGCCGCGGACGAGCGCTTCCTGTCGCCGCCGCCCCCTCCGCCGCCCATGCGCGACGAGTGGGACCGCATGGACCCCGGGCCGCCGCGCGAACCCGGCGGCTTCGGCGCGAACGACGCCACGCCTCCCCGCGGCATGCCCTTTGACGAGCCGGACACGCTGCCGGGCGGACGCCCCGCGTCCCCCTACGGCGAACCCCACCACGGACATCGCGAACCCGAGCCGGCGATGGGACCGCGCGGCGGCGACCCGGGCGGACGCGGCGACGCCAAGATCGACTACGGACGTCGTCACAACCCCTACGACGGACGCGGAGTCTTCGACGAGCCCGGCCGCCACGGCCGCGACGAGATGACCACGGAGATGCGCGACGCCGAAGGGCCGTTCACGCCTTCGGACCTGCAGCGTCTTGAGCAGCTGCGCCGAGCGTTCCAGCCGCGCCGCTTCGGCAGCGGATACGACCCCGGTCAGGTGGACAGGGTCTTCGACGCCATGTCGGCGAACATGACCGGCCGTGCGCCGGCGCCGATCAGCGACAGGGAGCTCGACACCAGCCAGTTCAGCTTGGTCCAGAGAGGATACTTCGAGGCCGAGGTCGACGCTGCGCTGCGTGAAATGCGAGACATATTCGCCAAGCGCGGGATGGTGCGCTGAATGCGCGGGACCTGCGCGGTTGCTCGGTCCGGTAACTTTTAGTTGTGGTTGGTAACCCTCGCATCTCTAAGCTGCCCGATTTCGTCTCCTGGCCCGCATTTCCATTCGAAGGCGACCTGCGCCTCAAGCCCATGGCCGACCCCTCCGAGGTCGAGCCGCCGCGTCGCGGCGAGAACCCGGGGGAGTGCGCGTCGTGCCTCGCCGGCGACGACACCTACCTGTGGACAAATGAGCGCTGGCGGGTGAAGACGCCGCCGAAGCCGTCTGGACTGCCCGTCGTCGTGATCCTGGAGACCCGCGCCCACCTTGACCTCGGCGACTTGTCCACAATGCATTCGGCTGAGCTCGGCGTGCTCACGGTCCGGCTGGAGCGGTCCATCCGCTCGCTTGACACGGTCGCCCGCGTCCACGTGTCCCGCTGGGGGGACGGCTCGGCTCACCTTCAGCTGTGGTTCCTCGCCCGCCCCTACGGCCACCTGCAGCTGCGCGGCCCGTTCATGACGATGTGGGACGACATACTGCCCCCCACCGACGAGGGCCAGTGGCGCAAAGACCTCGACTACATCGTCGCCTGGCTGGACGCCGAGGAGTAAACGCCGCGCAGCGGGAAACGGGATCTCACACGGGCCCTAACGCGCCCCGACGAGGCACGGTCGCGAGAGCGTCAGCGTCAGGGCCGTGATCAGCACTCCGGCGTACACCGGGGCCAGGCGCCAGAAGTCCGTGTAGCCGATGGCGCAGTGCACGGCGATCGCGGGCGCGAACCC
>JBOGDN010000669.1:0-9226 GCA_050742995.1 Stackebrandtia sp.
ACGCTGTCCCGGCAGGCCGGCGGCCGCGCCGGCGGACAGGGCGGCGGAGTCGGCCTGCGCGGACCCGGCGAAACCAAGCTCGAGACCGACCGGCGACGCATCCGCACCCGCATCGCCCGGCTGCGCCGCGACATCGCCGACATGCGCACCGCCCGCCAGACCAAACGCTCCGCGCGCCTTCGCGGCGGCGTCCCCTCGGCGGCGATCGCCGGATACACCAACGCCGGAAAATCCAGCCTTCTCAACCGCCTCACCGACGCCGGAGTGCTGGTCGAAGACGCCCTGTTCGCCACGCTGGATCCGACGACCCGGCGAACCCGCACCGCCGACGGGCGCGACTACACCCTCTCCGACACCGTCGGCTTCGTCTCGCACCTGCCGCACCAGCTCGTCGACGCCTTCCGATCCACCCTCGAAGAAGTCGCCGAAGCCGACCTCATCGTCCACGTCGTCGACGGCAGCCACCCCGACCCGGCCGGCCAGGCCCGCGCCGTGCGCGAGGTCCTCGCCGACATCGGCGCCGATTCGCTGCCCGAGCTGCTCGTGGTCAACAAGATCGACGCCGTCGACCCCGACGCGCTGCTGCCGCTGCGCACCGACTGGCCGGAGGCGATGTTCGTGTCCGCGCACACCGGCGAGGGCATCGACAAACTCAGGTCGGTCATCGAGCAGAAGCTGCCGCGGCCCGCCGTGGCGCTGCGAGTATGCGTTCCGTACTCCCGCGGGGACCTGGTCAACCGGGTTCGCCGAAAAGGAGAGGTCGACGACGTCGAACACCGCGACGACGGCACCGTCATGAACGTGCGCGTCGACTTGGCGCTGGCAGCCGAACTGGAACCCTTCGTCGTCGACGAAAAGTGACTGGAACATCGCGCCTTTTGCCCGTTCGGCCGATACCTTGCCCACGACTTGACAGCGAATGCGAGACTTGCTCGGTGCCTCATGCTCATGTGACAGGTGGGAAGACGCGACGGGCGGCGACGGCGATCGCGGCCGCCGCGTCAATAGCGCTGTTGCCAGGGCCGGCAGCCGCCGAGGAGGACTCCGAACCCGGCGAAGCGCTGTGCGAGGTCGGAGTCGAAGGTCTCGGCGACATCTCCGGCCTCGCGGCGGCAGAGGACGGCGGCTACTACGCGGTCAGCGACAGCACCAACGTCAAGCCCACGCAGGTCGAAGTCTTCAAGCTCGACGAGTCATGTCAGCAAGTCGAAACCATCGTCGGCGCAGACGCAAGCATCGTCCCCGCCGACATGCGGGACCTGGCCGCGACCGAAGACGGCAGCCTGTGGGTGGCCGACACGGGCAACCTCGACGCCGACCGCCCCACCGGCGCCCTGCACCGCCTCCAGCTCGACGGCGCCGTCACCCGCTACCGACTGAGCTTCCCCGGCGACGTCCCCCACGCCGAAGCGCTGCTGATGCAGCCCGACGGCACGCCGATCGTCGCCTCCAAGGAACCCGGCCAGACCACGCTTTACGCCCCCGCCGCGGAACTGACCGACGGCGTGGAAGAGGGCCAGGCCGTCGAAGAAATCGGCGTGATCGAGCTGGAAGCCAGCGAAACCGCCGGCGGCCCGGCGGAAGAGGACGCCAACCAGATCGTCGGCGGCGCCGTGTCTCCCAAGGGAGACCGGGTGGTGCTTCGCACCTACACCGACGCTTACGAGTGGAAAGTCGAAGACGGAGACGTCGCCGCCGCGCTCACCGGCGACGACAAGCCGACCGTCACGGCGCTGCCCGAGGAGCAGTCGGGCACCGCCATCACCTACACCGGCGACGGCAAGTTCACCACCGCCTCCAAGGGCGTCCAAGACGACGCCGGCAACTACACGCAGCCGAGTCTGACGACCTACGAGGCGGCTTCAAGCGGATCGTCCGGCTCCGGCGAATCCTCCGGCGACAAGAAAGAGTCCAAGGACGAGTCCGGCGGCGGGATGATGGCGTTCGCCAAGAAGATCATCAACGCGCTGGGCTCGACGGGCATCCTGGTGGTCATCGCGTGTGTGGCTCTCCTGGGCGCGGCGATGGTCGCGATCGGAATCTGGGTGATCATGCGGCACCGCCGTCGCAGACGCGAAGCCGAAGACGGCGACGGCCCCGACGACGACTTCGACGAACGCGACCGCCGCGACGAGCGCCCGCTTCCCGGACGGCCGCTTCCTGGACGCGGCCGCGACTTCGAAGAGGACGATCGGTACTACGACGAGCCGCCCTCTCGTTTCGGACGCGGGCGCGAAGACGAATACGACGACGAACCTCCGTCGCGCTTCGGACGCGGCCGCGGTCATCATGACGACTATGACGACGAGCCCCCGCCGCGCTACCGCGACGATCGCGGCGGCGGCGCCGTCTACGGCGGCGGGCGGCCGGAGGGCCGCTCCGGCGACATCTACGACCACCGGGACGAAGGCGGCTCGGGCGCCGTCTACGGCGGACGCGGTTCGAGGTACTAGCGGCTCGAGGTAATAAACCGCGCGGTCAGATCCGCCGCAACACAGCCACGACGCGTCCGAGGATCTCGGCGTTGTCGGCCGGGATGGGGTCGTAAATCGGGTTGGCCGGCAGCAGTTCGACGCGGTCGTCCCGCCGTTTGAACGTCTTGACGGTCGCTTCGCCGTCGATCATCGCCGCCACGATCTCGCCGCTGTGCGCCTCCGGCTGCTGCCGGACCACGACCCAGTCGCCGTCGGTGATGGCGGCTTCGATCATCGAGTCGCCCTTGACCTTCAGCAGGAACAGGTCGCCCTCGCCGACGAACTCCGCCGGAAGCGGGAACATCTCCTCGACGCGCTCTTCGGCCAGGATCGGCACGCCCGCGGCGATTTCGCCGAGCACCGGCACGTACCGGGGCGGCTTGCGCAGGCCCTCGGAGTCGGACACTCCGGCGGGACGGATGTCCACCGCGCGAGGACGTTTGGCGTCCTTACGCAGAAAACCCTTGCGCTGCAGTTGATTGAGTTGGTAGGCGACACTGGACGCCGAGGCCAGGCCCACCACCGCGCCGATCTCGCGCACGCTCGGCGCGTAGCCGCGGTCGGCGACGGAGTCGCGAATGCACGACAAGATCATGCGCTGCCGTTTGGTCAACGCGGCCTCTATGTCAAGCGCCTCGGGCGTCTCGACGACCGTGGGAACCTCTGTGTTGGCCCGGGATATGGCCACTTCTCCTCCTTGCGGTTCCGACTGCGAGAGTCGGTTTCTCGGTAAACCGGGTGTTGCCGCGCAACCCGACAATAAAGCAAGTTTCCCCGTAAGTGAAACAATAGTTCGAAAACCTCGGCGCGTGTCGCTCGGGCGGGGACGCGGCAGTCGTACCCGTGTCGTAAGCTTCCCCGGCGCGTGCGTCCACACGTCGCACCGGCTGTGCGACCTGTTCGACTCGCAGAAAACGTCGATGTGACGTGTGAGTCAGGGGGAACTCCTGCGAACCGGTTGCGCTTGCCGCGGCGGCGACTTATGCTCGAATCACAACATCTAGTGGCGTGGCCAGGTTTGTTAGCCCAGAAGTTGTGGTATGTCGGAATTGTGACGCACAGAGACCGCGGCGGACGTGTGTTCGTCGCGCGCGTCGGATCGAGGAGATGGTCGCTCGTGAGGTGCCCGTATTGCAAGCACCCCGACTCGCGTGTCGTGGATTCGCGGGAGGCCGAAGACGGTCTGCTGATCCGGCGCCGCCGTTCGTGCCAGGAGTGCGGCAAACGGTTCACCACCGTAGAGGAGTCGGTGCTGGCCGTCGTCAAGCGCAGCGGCGTCACCGAGCCGTTCCTTCGCGCCAAGGTGGCCTCGGGGGTCCGCAAGGCGTGCCAGGGACGTCCCGTCGACGAGGACGCGCTGGCGTTGCTGTCGAAGCGGGTCGAAGACGAGATCCGCTCGCGAGGCCTGGCCGAGGTGCCCAGCAACGAGGTGGGTCTGGCGATCCTGGGTCCGCTGCGCGAGCTGGACGAAGTGGCTTACCTGCGCTTCGCCAGCGTCTACCGCTCTTTTGAGTCGGTGGAGGATTTCGCCGCCGAAATCGACGTGCTGCGACGCATGGGGAAGGCCTCTGAGGACCTCGAGGAGACGTCGGCGGCGAACTGAACGGCAAAAGCGGAGAGGGGGCCGCGCACGCGTGTCGGGGAGGCGCGTCGGGCGCGGGAAGACGTGAACAGCTTGAACTCTGTCTACAGAAAAAGGCGCGGCACGCCGCGCACGGATACAAGGAGCGAGATGAGCGAGTCAGCCGACGCCGAGCCCGGCAAGGCGGGGGCCAAGAAGGCCAAGGTCAAGGACAAGGGGCTGCGGATCTCACGGGTGTGGACCACCGAAGGCGTGCACCCGTACGAGGAGGTCGCGTGGGTGCGACGCGACGTGGTCATGACGAACTGGCGCGACGGGTCGATCAACTTTGAGCAGCGCGGGGTGGAGTTCCCGGAGTTCTGGAGCGTCAACGCCACCAACATCGTCACCTCCAAGTACTTCCGGGGCGCGGTGGGCACGGACAAGCGGGAGCACAGCCTCAAGCAGCTGATCGACCGGGTGGTGAAGACCTACCGCGCGGCAGGGGAGCAGCACGGCTACTTCGCCACGACCGCCGACGCCGACGTCTTCGAAGCGGAGCTCGCCTGGCTGCTGCTTCACCAGTACTTCAGCTTCAACTCCCCGGTGTGGTTCAACGTCGGCACCGAGTCCCTGCAGCAGGTCAGTGCGTGTCAACCGTATGACGCGATGGTGAGCACGCCGGCGGGTTTGGTCCCCATTGGAAAGCTTGTCGAAGACAAGGCCGTCGACGCCAAGGTGTACGACGCGCACGGGTTGACCAAGATCCTCGCCGTCAAGGCCAACGGCGTCAAAGACGTGCTGCGGATTCACACCAAGGCCGGGTACACGCTCGACGTCACCGCTGACCATCTGGTGTGGAAGAGTCTCGGCGAGAGAACCGGACGGTTCGTCGAAGCCGGCACGTTGCGAGAAGGCGACCAGCTGGAGTGGCGCCGCCGCGACTCTTACGGCGAGCAAGAAGTGCTGACAAGCGAAATCTACGAGGCGGCGCTGGCCGGGTGGCTTCAGTCCGACGGATTCGTCGGGCAGTACGACTCGGGCACGAACCGTTCGCTGACCATCGAAGCGATGGTCGTCAACGCCGAAGAGCGCATGTGGGTCAAAGGCGCCCTCGAAAAGGTGTTCCCCGGTGCCCACATGAAAGAACGCAGCGTGGAGACCCAGGACACCTCGCTCGACTGTCGACGGATCCGGCTGTACGGAGAGCACCTGCGCCCGTTCGTCGACAAGTGGGGCCTCACGGCTCGCGGCGTGGACATGACGGTGCCCGAACAGCTCTACACAGCGCCCTTGGCCGTCGTGCAGGCGTACCTGACCAGTATTTTTCAAGCCGAAGGCTACGTTGCAGCTCGCGAGAAGTCGACGCTGGTCGCAGCCGGCATGATCTCCGAAGAGCTGATGCGAGGCGTGCAGAAGCTCTTGTTGCGCTTCGGCATCTTCTCGCGAGTCTCCCGCAACACCGACAAGCGCCCGGATCGGCACGACATCTGGACCGTGCGGATTCAAAACGAGGGCGACCGAGACCTGTTCGCGGCTCACGTCGGGTTCATCTGCGGCCGAAAGACCGCGAAACTCGAGGCGAGCTTCGACAAGCCGGGCAAGCCCGCCGCTGATGTTAAACGGTTGCAGATAGCGCGCATCGAAAATCTCGGCCCCATGGAGGTCTACGACATCCAGACCGAGAGCGGCGAGTACCTGTCGGGCAACCTGCGGGTGCACAACTGCTTCATCCTGTCCGTCGACGACTCCATGGACTCGATTCTGGACTGGTATAAAGAGGAGGGATTGATCTTCAAGGGCGGCTCCGGCTCGGGGGTCAACCTCTCCAAGATCCGCTCCTCCAAGGAGCTGCTGTCCTCCGGCGGCAACGCCTCGGGCCCGGTGAGCTTCATGCGCGGTGCCGACGCCAGCGCCGGCACCATCAAGTCCGGCGGCGCCACGCGACGCGCGGCCAAGATGGTCGTCCTCGACGTCGACCACCCCGACATCGAGGAGTTCATCGACACCAAGGCGCGCGAAGAGGACAAGATCCGCGCGTTGCGCGACGCCGGCTTCGACATGGACCTCGGCGGCAAGGACATCGTCTCCGTCCAGTACCAGAACGCCAACAACTCGGTGCGCGTCTCCGACGAGTTCATGCGCGCCGTCGAGCAGGGGACCGACTTCCCGCTGCGCGCTCGCATGGACGGCGCCGAGGTCGAGCGCGTCGACGCCAAGGGACTGTTCCGCAAGATGGCCGAGGCCGCCTGGGAGTGCGCCGACCCCGGCATCCAGTACGACGACACCATCAACGACTGGCACACCAACCCCGAAACGGGAAGGATTACCGCCAGCAACCCATGCTTCCCGGCCGACCAGCGTGTTGTCACCGACAAGGGGTTGATCCGCATCGGCGACCTGGTTTCCAGGAGCGCCGCGGGCGAGAAGTTCTCGGTGTATACCAACGACGTGACGTCGGAGGAGTCCCCTGAATCTCGTGTCGTTGCCACCGACCCGACTCGCTACATGGTCACGGGCACCAATCAGATCGTCAAACTGGAATTCTCGGACGGCTCGATGCTGCGCTGCACGCCCAACCACAGGGTGTGGACGTCGAACCGAGGATGGGTGCGTGCCAACGAGTTGGGCGGCGACGACAAGGTCGTCCGGTCGTTCCACTATTCACCTCGAAGCATGGCCTCCTGGGAGATGCCGCGCGAAGCCGTCGAAGCCGCCAAGCGTGTGGCCAAGCGGTCTTCGCGGCATTCCTCGGTGGATCTGCCCGAGAAATGGGACGTCGAGTTGGCCCACTACATGGGCTGGCTGGTCGGCGACGGCTGCCTCACCGACTTGTCGACGGTCACCGTTTACGGCACAGCCAAAGAGCAGGAGACGGTGCTTCCCCGGCACCGTGCGCTCTTGTCGGAGTTGACCGGAGTGGAGTACAAGCCGAGCGTCCAGCCGAACGGGACCGTTCAGCTGTGCGCGGGCGCGGGCGCGCTTCGTGCGTTCTTCGCCGGACTTGGAGTCCGGCCGGGATCGTCGAACGGGAAGGTCGTTCCCGAATCGATCTTCGAAGCGCCCGAGGAGGTCGTCGCCGACTTCCTGCAAGGGCTGTACGACGCGGACGGCTGCGCCGTGGAGCTGGCGAACGGCACACGCTACGTCGGTCTCGCCAGTCGCTCGAAGCAGCTGCTGAGAGGAGTCCAAGAACTTCTGGCGTCGCTCGGGATCGCGGGCCGCATCTACGAAACGGGCGTGAAGAAGTCCTCGTTCACGTACACGCGCAAGGACGGAACGACCGCAACCTACGACTCCGACGGGCCGATGTACGACCTTCGCGTCACCGGTCGCAGCATGCGTGAATTCGCGGCTCAAATCGGATTCAGCCTGGAGACTAAGAGCGACAAGCTCAGGGCGACGACCGACTTCCGAGACGTCTACAAGAAGGACGAGACGGTTCGGCTCGTGTCGCGCGACGACGACGGGTTCGAGACGACCTACAACCTGACCGAGCCGCGCAACCACTCGTACATCGTCGGCGGCGTGGTGATCGCGAACTGCTCGGAATATATGCACATAGATAACTCTTCATGCAACTTGGCGTCGTTGAACTTGATGAAGTTCGTCAAGGACGACGGCTCGTTCGACGTGGAGAAATTCGTCAAGGCGACCGAGTTCGTCATCACCGCGATGGAGATCTCCATCGCGTTCGCGGACTTCCCGACCGAGGCCATCACGCGCAACACCAAAGCGCATCGGCAGCTGGGCATCGGGTACGCCAACCTGGGCGCCCTGCTGATGGCCTCGGGGTTCGCCTACGACTCCGACGAGGGAAGGGCGGTCGCCGCGGCCGTCACCGCGCTGATGACCGGCGCGTCGTATCGGCGCTCCGCCGAGATCGCCGGCGTGGTCGGACCATACGACGCATACGGACTCAACGCCGAGGCCCACAAGCGCGTCATGCGCAAGCACGCCGCAGCCTGCGACGAGCTGAAGACCCACGGCGCGATGGACCACGACATACTCAAGGCCGCCGTCGCCGAATGGCAGTCGGGCAACAAGATCGGCGAGAAGAACGGCTGGCGCAACGCCCAGGCGAGCGTGATCGCTCCAACAGGGACAATCGGGTTCATGATGGACTGCGACACCACCGGGATCGAGCCGGACCTGGCGCTGGTGAAGTACAAGAAGCTCGTGGGCGGCGGGTCGATGCAGATCGTCAACCAGACCGTGCCCAGGGCGTTGAAGCGGCTGGGGTACCAGGACGAGCAGATCGAGGCGATCGTCGAGTACATCTCCGAGCACGGGCACGTCGTGGACGCGCCGAGCCTGCGGCCCGAGCACTATTCGGTGTTCGACTGCGCCATGGGCGATCGCTCCATCTCGCCGATGGGCCATGTGCGGATGATGGCCGCGGCCCAGCCGTGGGTCAGCGGGGCTATCTCGAAAACGGTCAACGTTCCGGAGTCGGCCGGTGTTGAGGACTTCGAGAACATCTACTTCGAGTCGTGGAAGCTGGGCCTGAAGGCGTTGGCGGTGTACCGCGAAAACTCGAAAGTCGGCCAGCCGCTTTCGGTCTCCAAGAACGGAGGCGATCGGCACGAGGTCGAGAAGATCATCGAGTACCGTCCGGTGCGCAAGCGGCTGCCGAAGAAGCGTCCAAGCCAGACGGTGTCCTTCACCGTCGGCGGCGCCGAGGGCTACATGACCGCCTCCAGCTACCCGGACGACGGCCTCGGCGAGGTCTTCTTCAAGATGTCCAAACAGGGCTCGACCCTCGCCGGCATCATGGACGCGTTCTCGGTGGCGATCTCGATCGCGCTGCAGTACGGCGTTCCGCTGGAGAAGTACATCGAGAAGTTCACCAACATGCGCTTTGAGCCCGCCGGCATGACCGACGACCCGGACATCCGGATGGCCGCCTCGGTGGTGGACTACCTGTTCCGGCGCCTCGCGCTGGACCACCTGCCGTACGCCGCCCGCGCCGAACTGGGCATCCTCACCGCGGCCGAGCGCGCCGCCGAGGCCCGCGGCGACGACCCGGCGTCGGTGTACTCCGACGAGGAGCAGATGGACATGGCCGCGTTGGCCTCGTCGGCCCCGGTCGAGCTGGTGGCGAGGAAGATCGCCGAGGCGGGGCCGCAGACGGTGCACTCGTCCACCGAGGCGATCGAGGCGGTGCAGGGCAAGGCCGCCGACGCGCCGC
>JBOGDN010000670.1:0-2653 GCA_050742995.1 Stackebrandtia sp.
GCTGTGGGCCGGCGGCCCGGTCTTCGCCGACCCCACCGCCGGCCAGCTGGCGCAATTGTTCGCCGTCATGCTCAAAATCGGCGCCGTTCTCTACGGCAGCGGCTACGTGCTGCTGGCGTTCCTGGAGGGGGACTTTGTCGACCGGCTGGGCTGGATCACCGGCGATCAGCTCGTCGACGCCGTCTCCATCGGCCAGGTCACCCCCGGACCGGTCTTCACCACCGCCACGTTCATCGGCTACCTGGTGGCCGGACTTCCCGGAGCGTTCCTGGCGACCGTCGCCATCTTTTTGCCGTCGTTCGTGTTCGTGGGACTGCTGACGAAACTGGTGGACTGGCTGCGTTCGCGCGAGTGGACCTCGGCGGTGCTCGACGCCGTCAACGCCGCCGCCTTGGCGCTGATGGCCGGGGTGTCCTGGCAGCTGGCCCGCGCCGCCGTGGTCGACCCTCTCACCGCCGCGATCGCCGTGGTGACGCTGGCGTTGCTGTGGAAGACCAAACTCAACAACGCCTGGTATATCGGCGCCGGCGCCCTCATCGGGCTCGGCCACGTCTTCGCGACCTGACGCCGCGCGGCCAACTGTGCGACAGTGGGGGCATGCGCCCCCTGTGCAGCCCCGCGAAGCGGCCGTGAACGACGAGGCGGGCCTGTTCGGCCCCGACTCCGTCACCTGGCGCGTCCACGTCGAACAGATCATGTGGATCGCCGGCTTGCGCGCCTTGTACCTGCAGTCGCTGCATCCGCGGGTCATGCGCGGCACTTACCAGAACTCCGCCCTGTTCGACCGCGCACGCGCCTGGGACCGGTTCCTGCGCACCGCCGAATTCGTCACCGTGCGCACCTACGGCGCCTCCGGCGGCGTCGAAGCCGCCGCCGCACGAGTGCGCGACATCCACGCCCGCCTGCGCGCGCGCGACCCCGACACCGGAGCGACGTTCCGCCTCGACGAACCCGACGCGCTGCTGTGGGTCCACTGCGCCGAAATCGACTCCTACGTCGACGTGGCGCACCGCAGCGGAATCCTCGACGACGCCGGGGCCGACGCCTACGTCGCCGAGTCGCGGCGCGCGGGCGCCGCCGTCGGCGTCGACCCCGAAGCCGCCCCGGCCTCACGCGCCGACCTCGACGCCTACTTCCAGAAGGTGCGTCCCCGACTGCGCCTGACCGTCGAAGCCGCCCGAGGACTGCTCAACTCGTTCCACCCGCCGCTGCCGACCCGCCTGGCCCCGCTGCGCCTGGCCGTGCCCGCGGCCAACCTGCTCGCGCTGTCCAGCCTGCCGGCCTGGGCGCGGCGCGTGTTCGGCGCGCCGAACCTCCCTGGGACCCACACCGTCGTCACGCTGCAGCTCAAAGCGCTGCGCGCGGCCTCAGCCGTCGTCCAACCTCCCCTCGAGGTCCGCATCGGCCGTGCGCGCCTGTTCGCCTCCGAAATCTCCGCGCGCCGCTCGAGCGAAACTAGTAGCGCCGGGCGTACCAGGTCGGAGATTCCCCGAACATCTCCTTGAAGTCGCGCGCCAGGTGCGCCTGGTCGGCGTAGCCCAGTGCGGCGGCAAGCCCCGCCCAGTCGATCTCGGCGCCCTGCTCCAGCGGTCGAGTAACCTCATGCAGCCGGTAGCGGCGGATCACCCACTTCGGTCCGACGCCGACGTGTTCGGCGAACAGCCGCTGCAGACTGCGCACGCCAAGACCCGCCTGGCGCGCCACCGCGTCGACCCGGGTCAGGGCCGCATTCGAGGCGATCGCGGCGACGGCCTCGGCGGCGGCGTCGGCTTTGGCGTCGCGGCGGGGTTTTTGCGCTCGCAGGAACGCTTCGACGACGGCCACGTCCGGCGCGGCGGGGACGTCGCCGTCGAAAACCTCGCCTGCGGCGAGGGTCGCATTCGTGATCGTCGACACCGGCGTGCCCAAAAACGCGCGGAAACAGCCGGGCCGAATCGCCACCCCGAACACCGATCCGTCGCCGTCGAGCACCTTGACGTGGTGGCCGGTGCGCACGCCGTTGACCGTGGCCGCGCCGTCTCGAAACGTCACGTGCACATTGGGGTAAGGCACGATCAGCTGCCGGTAAGGGGTGCGGTAGCTCCACGACGCCGCCCAGTAGTAGTCGACGAAAGGCGCCAGGTCCGGCGACGGGCTGTCGAAGACGTGACGCTGGTGTTTCGTCCACGCCCCGGCCAGCTCGCGGGCGTCTCGCGGCATGGGCCGATCCTATGTCGCGTTTGTTCAAGACGGCTCGAACCGACCGTGCTTTCCTTGGCGTCATGTCTGAAACGCAGCATGCCGCCCGCGCGGCCGAAACCTTCGCCGACGTCGTCGCCGACGTCAAACCCGACCAGCTGTCCGCACAGACCCCCTGCGCCGAATACGACGTGCGCAAGCTGGTCAACCACCTGCTGTTTTGGGGGCCCGTCCTGGAGGCGGCCGCCCGCAAGGAAACCGTCGCCCCGCGGGCCGAAGCCGAGGCGGACGTGGACTTGACGCAAGGCGACTGGGCCGGCGCGCTGCAAGCCCAGGCGCGTCGCGTCGCGGCGGCCTGGAGCCGACCCGAGGCCTGGCGGGGCGCGACTCGCATGGGCGGGCCCGACGAGATGCCCGCGCCGCTGATCGGCGGCATGGTCGTCGTCGAGCTGGTCGTGCACGGCTGGGACCTGGC
>JBOGDN010000671.1:0-3233 GCA_050742995.1 Stackebrandtia sp.
GCGCGTCGGCGGCTTCTTCGAGCCTGCCGGCGATCTCGGCGCCGCAGGCTCCTCTGCCGCGGCGGGCGAGCCGGTCGACGGCGCCGGCCGAAAGCTCCGCCCGGGCCGCGGAGGTGGCGCGGTCCGCCAGCTCGTGGGCTTCGTCGACGACGAGGAGCTCGTGCTCGGGAAGGATCGTGCGGTTTTGCATGATGTCGACCGACAGCATGGCGTGGTTGGTGACGACGACGTCGGCGGCGCGGGCGGCGTTGCGGGCGGCCTCGGCGAAGCATTCCGCGCCCCAGCGGCATTTCGTCGCGCCGACGCATTCGCGCGCCGACACCGACATCTGCCGCCAGGCCGAGTCGGAGACGCCCGGATCGAGGTCGTCGCGGTCGCCGGCGGCGGTCTCGGACGCCCAGTCGGTCAGCCGCCCGATTTCCTCGCCCAGTTTGGACCTCTGCCCGAGCCACTTCGGCTCGTCGGCGCCCTCGAACAGCGTGTCGGCTTCGTCGGCGGGCTCGTCGCCGATCTTCGCCGCGCACAGATAGTGGTGCCGTCCCTTGAAGACCGCGAACGTGGGGCGCCTTCCCAGCAGCGGCTCGACGGCCTCGGCGAGCCGGGGCAGGTCGACGGAGACGAGCTGGGCCTGCAGCGCCAAGGTGGCGGTGGACACCACGACCGGCGTGTCGCTCAAAAGCGCGGCGGCCAGGTAGGCGAGGGACTTGCCGGTGCCCGTTCCGGCCTGCGCCAACAGATGCTCGCCGGTCTCAAGCGACCGCGCGATCGCGGCGGTCATCTGCTGCTGCCCGGCGCGGATCTCCCCGCCGGGCACCGCCGCCACGGCCGCCTCGAGCAGCTCCCCCGCAGTAGGTTTGGTCACCCCGAGACGGTACCGGGCGACCCCGACTATCCGGTCGTCGCGTTTGCGCCGCTCGCGTCCGGCATCTCGCCTTCGCGGGCGTGGGCGCGGATGGTCTTGACGAAGGCGGCGACGACGGCGACCAGCGGCACCGACAGCAGCGCGCCGATGATTCCGTAGGCCACCACGCCGAAGCCGACCGCCAGGACGATGGCAAGCGGGTCGATCTGCATCGCCCGTCCCATGATCAGCGGCTGCAGGATGTTGCCCTCGATCTGCTGCACCAGCAGCACGATGCCCAGCACGATCAAAGCGGTGAGCCACGTGTCGGGACCGGCCACAAGGGCCACCAACACCGCCAGGATGCCGGAGATCGTCGCCCCCACGATCGGGATGAACCCGCCGAGAAAGACCAGCGCCGCCAGCGGCAGCGCGAGCGGGACCTCAAGCAGCGCCAGTCCGATCCCGATGCCGACGGCGTCGACGACGGCCACCAGGATCGTGCCGCGGATGAAGCTCACCAGGCTGCGCCAGGAGGCGTCGCCGGCTTTGTGGGTGGGCGCCTGCGCGGCCCGCGGCAGCATCCGCACCAGGAAGCCGAAGATGCCGCGACCGTCGCGCAGGAAGAAGAAGGTCACGAACAGCACCAGGAAGAAGCCCGCGAACGTCTCGAACACCACCACCAGGGTGTCGAAGCCGGTGCTGGCAAGATCGCCCTGGCTTTCCTTGACCCAGTCGGTAAGCGCGTTGCCGGCGTCTTCGATGTACTTGTCGATCTGGGACTGCTGCAGGTGGAGCGGTCCTTCCTTCGCCCAGTCCTGCAGCTCCTTGGCCGCCAAGACGACGTTTTCGGCCAAGTCGTCGGCGTCGTCGATGATCTCGTTGATCACCCAGGTGAGCACGCCGGCCACCGCGCTCAGCCCGCCGATGAGGACCACGGCCGCCGACAGCGTGCGCGGTACGCGCAGCTTATTGGTCAAGAACGCCGCGATCGGCTGCAGCATCGCCGCCAGCAGCAGCGAGATGAGCAGCGGGATAACGATGATGGCCATGAAGGACGCCAGCCAGAGCACGCCGCCGATCGCCGCGGCGATGACCAGTCCGCGCCAGCTCCAGCCGGCGGCGATCTTCAATCCGCGAGGCACGCCGTCGTCGTCGGGGCCGGCTTGACGCGCCGGTGCGGGCGGCTTGTCGGGGCCGTCGGGAGTCTCAGACGCCGCCCGCGGCGCTTCGTCGGCGCCGCCCGCGCGCGAGCCCGCCGCGCGCCAGGCTTCGGCTTCGATCTCGTTGCGGTGGCGGGCTTTTTCGATGCGCTGCACCAGCGGTTTTTTCCGCAGCCGCGACCACGCTCGGTTTGCGCGAGCGGCGGCTTCGCCGAAGCGGCTCATGGTGCCTCCTGCGGTTTCGCTGACGTCCGGTCGGCGTCTACCGTACCGAGTCGACGCCCATGTCGGGGGTATCGTGAGGCGTTGTGACCGCATTCGACACCGAGACCGGGCTGCCGGTGAGGCTGCTCCACGACCGCATTCTGGTGCGCGCCGACGGCGCGGACGGCGAGCGCCGGTCGGCCGCTGGGATCGTGATTCCGGCGACGGCGTCGGTGGGGCGGCGGCTGGCGTGGGCGACGACGGTCTCGGTGGGACCGCTGGTCCGCTCGGTGCAGACCGACGACCGGGTGCTATTCGACCCCGAGGACCGTTCAGAAGTAGAGCTTCACGGACGCGACTACGTGCTGCTGCGCGAACGCGACGTGCACGCCGTGGCCGCGGCGCGCGTCGACGACAACGGCGCCGGCCTTTACCTGTAGGGGGTCTCCCGTGGATCTCGGACCGTCATGCGCGTAGGGGTTGTGGGTCTCGGGCTCATAGGCGGTTCGCTGTCGCGCGCCCTGCGACACGCCGGGCACGACGTGCGCGGCGCCGACTTTGACGCGCGCACCCGCGGTCTCGCCGCGGACGCGGGCTTCGACGTCGTGGACGATCCGCGCGCCCTTGTCGACGCGGACGTCGTGTTTCTGGCCGTGCCGCTGCCGGCGCTGCCTGCGGTGCTCCCGACGTTCGCCGACTTTCGCGGGCTGCTGACCGACGTGACCTCGGTGAAGGCTCGAGTCGCCGCGCTGGTCGCGCAGTGCTGTTCCGGCGTGCGCTTCGTGGGCGGACACCCCATGGCGGGCAAGGAGACCAGCGGCTTCGAAGCCGGCGAAGCGGGGCTGTTCCGCGACCGGACCTGGGTGCTGTGCCTTGACGACGACACCCGCCTCGAAGACTGGCGCTCCGCCGCGCGCCTGGTGTGCGGGCTCGGCGCGCGCGCCGTAGCCGCCGTGTCGTCCGAACACGACGCCGCCGCCGCGCGCATCAGCCACCTGCCGCACCTGCTCGCCGCCGCCATGACC
>JBOGDN010000672.1:0-9799 GCA_050742995.1 Stackebrandtia sp.
GGTACGGGACGAGCGCAGCGGCGATGCCGACCTGCACCGCGAGCAGCGCGAACGCCGCCGGGGACGGCTGAGCGGCGAGGAAGACCACGTTGGCGGCGAGGATCGCGAACGCCGCGGTGGAGACGAGGCCGTGGCGCCACAGCGTCCGCCAGCAGTCGCCGAACGCCTCGAAGACCCCGACGAAGCAGCGCTGCTCGCCGTCGGCTCGCCAGCGCCGCAGCGCGCGACCGGCGGCGGCAAGCGCCGGCAGCCATGTGACCACTCCGAGGCACAGCAGACAGAAGGCCGCCCCGGCCAGCGCCGGGTTGGCAACGTACTCAAGCGCGCGCAGCACGCCGTGCTCCCAGCGGCCGCCCTGGGAGTCGTCTTGGCGGGGTCGTCGCATAGCCATAACGGACATTGCACCACCGCCGTGACCGGTTCGCGGGATTTGTGCACGTCGCGGCCGGCGACGGTCACGCTGGTGGCGTTGACCACCGCGACGCGACCGCCGCCGATCACCACGGCGGCCGCCTCGGCGGTCACCTCATCGGACTCGATGCGGCCTTGCAGCGGCGACAGGAGCACCTGCTCGTCGCCGAAGTCGACTCCCCCGGGAATTCGGACGGCCGTCGCGGGCGCCGGGTCGAGCGCGTCGGTGGTCTCGAAGGCGGTCAGGAAACGCATGTCAGTCGCGGGCGGGCTGGTCACCCGCAGCGTGCGCAGGGTCTTGGAAATCTTCAGACTCGGAGTGGACGCGGTCGGGTTCGCTTCGATCTCGGTGTCCTCCTGGGACACCGTCGCGGTCGTCGGAGCGAACCGACGCACCCACGCCTGCGCCGGCCCCGAACGCAGCACGGCCACGTCGTCGCCCGCCAGCTGCGCCCGCCAGTCGGAGTGCAGCAGCCACGTCCACTCGCGAGGCTCGTCGGCTTCCAGCTCGTCGAGCAGCACCAGCCGTCCGCGCGGCGTCACGACCAGGGTGCGGTCGCAGCGCCGCACTCCCAGCTCCGGTTCGTACATGGCGCCGGTTTCGGCGGTGGCGTAGGCGAACCCGTCGGCGGCGAGCACGTCGCGCAGCCGCGCCTGGCGCGCGTACGGCGCGTCCTTGTACACGTGGTAGCGGTCCTCGCCCGCCCAACCGCGGCCGTCGACGAGCACCAGGTTGTGGTGGGCGGCGCGCTTGCGGTTGCAGTAGCCGTCGTCGACGGCGAGGAACGCGCCGTGCGACGCCAACACGAACGAGCCGGCGTCGGGGTGGTGGTGTCCGGCGTTGAGGGTCTCCCAGCCGTGGATCTTGCGGTGCTGCTGCGAGGTCTCCCACGCGCGGTGGCCGCCGCCGGGGCTGGCTTTGAAGCTGACGTAGGCGGCGTCGTCGTTCCACGACGTGCGGGCGGTGATCTGGCCCAGGTCGGGGAAGTAAGCGACGGTCGGCGCGGTGTCGGCCGGGTCGACCGGCCGCACGGTCGGGTCGTACCACAGCAGCTCCAGGAACGCCTCGGGCATCACGCCCGGTTTGACCCCGGAGGCGTAGGCCTCGCGCCAGAACAGGGATTCGGAGACCAGGTCGGCCAGCCACTGCGCTTCGCCGATCCGGTAGGCACCGGCGAGTTTGTAGTACAGCGCCACGCTGTGGCCGCTGCGCCGATCGTGGCAGTCGCCGTGGTCGACGTTTTCGGCGTACCCGGGGGCGCACTGGTGCAGCCGCCAGTCGAAGGTGTGCTTCAGGAAAGCGGCTTTGTCCCAGAGCTCCTCGCCCTCGGTATGCTGCAGCAGGTCGAGATAGACGGCCAGCCACGGCACGCCGTAACGCCAGTAGACGACGCCCTCGGCGTCGGAGCCGTCTTCGGCCAACAGCGCGAAGACGGTGTCGAAGTTGTCCCGAGCACGAGCGCTCCATTCCGGCTTGTCCAATGCGTAGCCGGCCGTGGCCAGGCCGGCGTAGCAGATCCAGTTGTGGTTCTGCCAGAAGCTCGACGACCACCACTTGCCGGCGTTTTCCACCGCGTAGTCGTACAGCCGCTGTCCCTGCACCTCGAGCTTGGCGCGCAGCGCGGCTTCCATTTCGGGCGGCAGATGGCCGCGCAGCCACGAGAAGGCGAGCGACAGGCCGTGCAGCAGCCAGCCGGCGTCCAGATCGTGGTCGGGCAGCTTTGCCTTGCCCCAGTGCGGGTAGCCGACGCACGTGGAGATCCACCGCCACGCCTCTCCCAGGTAGTGCTCCTGCCCGGTGAGCCGGTAGGCCAGCGCCAGGTTGGCCGCGGCCGGGCCGAAGTAGGTGATGCTCGCGCTCGGGTGTTCGGCCGGAGGGGTCTGGGTGCGGTACCACTCGCACTGCTCGTACAGCCGCCGCCACTGTCGGGTGTGGGTGGTGCGCAGGGCGGCCCGCAGCTCCTCAAGTCTGTCTGAGATCAACAGCGGCTCGGCGTCGCGTCGTTCAAGTCCTGTTGCCATTGAAGAATCCCTTCACGTCGGGGCTCAGCTCGTAGGAAGTGCCGTTGCCGGTCAGGTCGTTGCCGTTGACCGTGTAGTCGGCGCTGGCGGACGCGACCTCGACGCCGATCTCGGAGTTGCCGGTGACCGTGTTGTCGGCGACGACCGCGCTCACGGCCGAGTCGAGGAAGATTCCGGCGCCGTTGTCGGACACCGTGTTGCGAATCAGGCGCAGCCCGGCGCCGCCGCCGTCGTGGACGCGAATCCCGTCGCGCGTGTTGCCGTCAAAGGTGTTGTCCTCTAGGTACTGCTGGTCGCTGCCGAGGATCACCGTGGCCCCGTAGCTGCACCCGTGCGTCTTGTTGTGGTGCAGCCAGTTGTGCGGGCCGGAGGCGTCGTGAGTGGAGCCGGTGTTGCCGATCCCGAATCCGGCCGGACTGGACTCCACGATCTCGCCGAGATCCGGATCGTAGTACTCGGTGACGCAGTCGCGGGCGGTGTTGTCGCGCAGCTCGTTGGCGTACTCGTCCTCGCCGTGCAGGTCGAACGCGTCCTGGCTGGCGCCGGTGACCGTGTTGCCTTCGATGAGGTTGTGGTGGGCCGAATACTGCGCCAGCACGCCGTGCCGGATGTCCGGTCCGATCTGGTTGCCTCGCACGATGTTGTTGCTCGACGTGTCGTAGGCGATCATGACGGCGTAGCCTTCGCCGCCTCCGCCCTGCTGGGTGGCGTGGTGGATCTTGTTGTCCCGCAGCAGGACGAAGCTGGCGTGCCGGATCGCGATCCCGGTCTTGGCGAACCCGCTGACGTCGACGCCCTCCACGGCGAAACGGCTTGCTGTTCCCGTGAACGGGTCGCCATTGCCGATCTGGATCGCCTCCCAGATGTCGGGGGCGTCGGAGTCCTTGTCGACGGTGAACGTGGACATCCGGAGGTTGGCGTCGTCGGAGGCGATCTTGAACACGACTCGTTCGTTTTCGGGGACGTCGTCGCCGAACGTTCCGCGCAAGATCGTGTCGGCTGTGGACTGGCCGCGCAGCGACACTCCGCTCTTGACGCTGATCTGGGATTTGACGTAGTACACCCCGTCGGGGACGTAGATCTCGTCGCCGGCGGCGGCCTGTTCATACGCCGCGTCGAAGGCGAGGCTCACGTCCTCGTCGGGGTCGTCGGGCACGGCGCCGAAGTCGGTCAGCGTCAGGGTCTGCCCGCTTGGCGGGTCGGCTTCCTGGAATGGTTCGCTCAAACCGGCGTCGTAGCCGCCGGCGAGGGATTCGACCTCGACCGAGTCGAACGAGGCGCGCTGTTGCGCGTGCAGGCCGACCGCTCCGGCGCCGATTTCGGGGTCGTCGGCTTCCACAAGCGGCTCGCCGTCAAGGAAGCCGCTGATGTGCCCGCCTCGCATCTCGACGGCGAGGGTGTGAAACTCGCCGGCCTGTGCGTCGGCGTCGGCGCTGTCGAGGGTGTCGTCGCTTCCGGACAATGTCCGCCGCAGCGCCAGACTGCCGTCGCCGTCAAGCACGAGCGCGTAATGGTTGTCGTCGTCGTTGTGCCGGAAGACGATCCCGGCCGTCGCGGAGTCGTCGTCGCGCCGCACCTCCGCCGATAGTCGGTAGTCGGTCCAGCCGAAGGAGCCGTTGCGGGACGCGCAGGCCGAGTCGCCGTCGTAATGCAGCTGGCTGGACGACAGGCTCCACTCGTCCTCGGAGCAGCCCGACGCCTCCCAGCCGCCGGCGGGCCACGAGTCGTAGTCGAATCCGTCGGACAGCAGCGCGTCGGCGTGGGCGCCGGGGGCGCCGGGCGTCAACCCGGCGACGGTCGCGGCGGACGCCAGGACCGCCGCGGAGACGACCGCGACGAGGGGCAGGCGGCGTCGCATCATACGTCTCCTTTCTCTACGCGGTAAGTGGAGCGAAACGTCGCTTCGACGGCCGCCTCGGCCGCCCATTCGACGTGAGTGCGGACCCGCTGGGGATCGTCGGCCGGGCCGGGGCCCGGCACGGCCGTCAGCACGGCGGCAGGGTCGCCGCACTCGTGCCTGCCGATCAACGTCTGGGCGCCGACGCCCCACCGGGTCGTGCCGCCGCGCAGCGTCAACGGCACGTCGGGCCGCAGCTGCAGCGCCAAACGCGCCGGCCGCTCGGACGTCACGACGACCTCGTCGACGAGCGTCTCGCCGTCGAGCCTGACGCCGCGGCGAGCGGTCACGCCGGGATAAGCGGAGTCGCACACGGCGACGACGCCGCGCGCGTCGGCGGACTCCAGGCGGCCGGAGCACGGCGCCTGCTCGGCGCCGTCCACGGTGAACGTCGGGTGCGCGGCGGTGCTTGCGTAGTAGTCGCGCCAGTGGCGATGTCCGTAAGGGACCTGTCCGGGGTCGGGCTGCCACGGCTGCGTCGCGCCGTACAGGTACAGGGAGAGCTTGTCGCGGTGGCCGTGCGCGCCGCCGTGCGGTCCGAAGTCGAGGATCGCGTGGACGCCGTTGCCGCGCAGCACCGCGTAACCGGCGTCGGGAAAGACGACGACGGGCTTTTGCGCTTCGGTCCGGACGGTCCGCGACGGCAACGCCGTGCGCAGCAGCCGGCGCAGCTCGTCGTACTCGCGTTGAGTCTCCACGCGTTCGTATGGGCCGTCGTTCAGCGCGGCGACCAGTCCGCCGGAGGTGGTGACCGCGCCGAACGCGTCGGCCATCCGCTCCAGACGGTCGACGACGTCGTCCGGCGTCGGTTCGCTCTGCCGCACCGCTTGCAGCGCCAACAGATACGCCCGCAGCACGAACGCGTGATAGTAGGTGCTGCCCTCCCACTCCCAGCCGTCGTCGTGCACGGCCTCCCGAATGTGGGCGTACACGCCGTGTTCGTCGACGAGCCAGGACTCCTCGCCGGAGCACACCGCTCCGGCGGCGTTGAGCCAGGCGGTGTAGTTGGAGGTGAACCGTCCCTGGTCCGCCAGGCGCGTGCGCGCGGCGCGCGCGGCTTCGGCGAGCGAACCCCGCAGGCGGGGAACCGCGTCGCCGAGCTCGCGCGCGGCCGATCCGATCGACGTCGCCCAGATCGCCTCGCTGAGGGCTTGGTGGAACAGCCTGCCGCGCAGCATCCACGGCTTGGCTTCGTCGTGCTCTTCGGCGGCAAGGCGCGCGTAAAGCTTCTCGTACCTGCGCAGCAGGACAGCGGCACGCAGCGGGTCTGTCGCGACGAGATCCCTGATCTCGCGGGCGCAGGCCTGATGGGCGAGGGCGGCCCACGCGCCGCGCACCGCGGGGGTGTCGATCAGGCAGCCGTGCGGGCAAGGGGCGCCGCCGTCGGGGAACCGGCCGGACAACATACCCACATGCGACAGTTCAACGCCATGGCTGGGGCAGACGTACTCGTGCCACCAGCCGCCACGCTCGCGAGGCGGCGTCGGGCCGAGCGCGACCGACCGGGTCGCGGCCTTCACCGAAACCACGCTCCTCCGTCGACGTCGAGTGTGGATCCGGTTATGTAGGAGGCCTCCGGCGAGGCCAGGAAGACGGCCGCGGCGGCGACCTCGTCGGCCGTGCCGCCGCGGCCGAGCGGCACGCCGGCGGCGATGGCCCGCTGCGTCTCGGGCGGGGTGAAGGTGTCGTGGAACGCGGTGTCGGCGATGAATCCCGGCGCGAGCGAGTTGACCGTGACTCCGTGGGGCGCCAGCTCCTTGGCGAGTCCCTTGGCGAGTCCGAGGACGCCGGCCTTGGCCGCGGCGTATGCGGCGGCGCCGGCGCCGCCGCCGTTGTGGGCCGCCATCGACGACATCGCGATCACCCGCCCCTGTTCGCCGGCGGCGATCAGATGCGGCATGGCCGCGCGCACGGTGCGAAACGTCGAGGCGAGGTTGACGTCCACCACCTGGGTGAAGTGCGCGTCGGGCATCTCGGCGATCGGCGCCCGGCCGACCAGGTGTCCGGCGTTGCACACCAGGATGTCCAGCCCTCCGAGGAAGCCGACGGCGTCGTCGATCAGCTTGTCGGCCTGGCGGGAGTCGGTCAGGTCGGCGCCGATCGCCATGGCCTTGCGGCCGTGCTCGGCTATCAGGTGAACGGTCTCGGCGGCGGCGACCGACGAGCGTCCGTAGCCGACGACCACGTCGGCGCCCGCCCGGCCGAGCGCGACCGCTATAGCCGCGCCGATGCCGTGTCCGGCGCCGGTGACCAGGGCGCGTCTGCCGCTGAGGTCGAATGCCATGTCGAGCTCCTCACTTGATTCCGGCGGTGGCGAAGCCCCGCACGAAGTACCGCTGGGTGAACAGGAAAAGCACCATCATCGGGATGGTGGCCAGTGTGGACCCGGCCATCAGGTACGCCCACTCGGTGCGTTCGGCCTGCTGGAAAGCCGCCAACCCGACCTGGATGACTCGCAGGTCGTCTCGGGTGGTGACGAGCAGCGGCCACAGGAAGTTGTTCCAGCTGCTTTCGAAGCTGATCAGGGCGACCGTCGCCAGCGCCGGCTTGACGAGCGGGGTCATCACCTTGGCGAAGATGCCGAACTCCCCCATGCCGTCGATGCGGGCGGCCTCCTCAAGCTCGCGCGGCAGCGACAGATAGAACTGTCTGAACAGGAATATCGCGAACGGCGTGAGCGCGCCGGGCACGATAAGCGCCCACCAGGAGTCGAGCCAGCCGTGGCCGCCGCGACCGAGCCAGTCGTTGCCGCCGAAGAACGGCATCCCTTTGGCGATCAGGTACTGCGGCACGATCTTCGTGTACGTCGGGATCATCATGGTCGCGAGCACTCCCATGAAGATCACCGTGCGGCCGCGAAACGGCAGTCGCGCCAGGGCGTAGCCGGCCATCGCGGCAAGCGCCAGGTTGATCGCGGTGTGTCCGATCGAGATGATCAGGCTGTTGCGGAAGTAGAGGCCGAACGGCGCGAACTCCAGCGCCGCCGGGTAGTTGCTCCACACCCACTCCGTGGGCCACAGCCGGGGCGGGTAGGCGGCGATGTCGGCTCGGCTTTTCAGCGACGAGAGCATCATCCACGCGAACGGCACGATCATGGCGAGCGCGCCCGCGCTCAGCAGCACGTGCAGGGCGACTCGCCCGGCTCCGCGTCGTCTTTCAGCGCGCATCTTCGTCCTTTCCGACCATTCGGCGACCGACGAGCGTGAGCACGAGCAGGAACGCGAAAAGCACCGTGCTTTGCGCGCAGGCCGTGGAGATGTCGAACTCCTGGAACGCGGTC
The DNA here is from genome assembly GCA_050742995.1 of Stackebrandtia sp. Lineage (GTDB taxonomy): Bacteria > Actinomycetota > Actinomycetes > Mycobacteriales > Micromonosporaceae > Stackebrandtia. The sequence continues at coordinate 7,611 of JBOGDN010000672.1, forward strand.
TGATAGATCTCGAAGGTCATGACCGTGGTGGCGTTGGCGGGGCCGCCGTCCGGCGTAAGCACGTAGATCTGGTCGAAGGCCTGGAACGCGTCGATCACCGAGATCACGAACACGAAGAACGTCGCCGGGCGGAGCATCGGCAGCGTGATCGACCAGAACTTTCGCGGCCCGCTCGCGCCGTCGATGTCCGCCGCCTCGTACAGCTCGGACGGGATGCCCTGCAGCGCAGCGAGATAGATAACCATCTTGATCCCGATGCCCTTCCAGATGCTCACCATGATCACCGCGGGCATCGCCCAGTTTGGATCGGAGAGCCAGGCCGGACCGTTCACGCCGATCATGCCGAGCAGCGCGTTGAAGAGCCCGACGTTGGGCTCGAACATCCACATCCATACCAAGGCGATGGCGACCGTCGCGGTGATGTGGGGCAGGAAGAACGCGGTGCGGTACCACGCCCGAGCGCGCAGCTTCGTGTTGAGCAGCGCCGCGGCCACCACGGCTATCGCCATGGCCACCGGCACGGTGAAGAACGTGAACACGACGGTGTGCCACATGGACAGGTTCCACACGTCGTCGGAGAAGATCCGGCGGAAGTTGTCGAGACCGGCCCAGGTGACCGTGCCGGCAAGCACGTCGTAGCGGGTGAAGGCGAGCACGAAGGTGGCGACGACCGGAATGCCGATCCACCAGACAAGGTGGACGAGACTCGGCGCGAGCATGAGCCACGCGGCGCGTCGGCGCTCGCGTCCCCGTCGCGACCGACGCGGAGGCTTCCGCTGACCTTGCGGGGCAGCGGCTCGCGCCGGGGTGAGTGTGCCCGTCAAACCTTGCTCCTTTTCGTCTGGACGCGGCGGGTTTGAGATGTTGAGGCGCTTGCCGGACGGCGCCGCGACAGGGCGCGACTCGGGTGTGTTTGACAGGCCCGTCGACGCCGTCCGGCAAGCCGTCTGTCAGCCGGAGCGGGCGATGGCGTCCTCCGCGTCTTCGGCCAGGTCGTCGAGCGCCTCCTGGGGCGTCTTCTCCTCGAGCAGCGCCGACTCGACGGCGGTCTTGAACTCGTCGCGGATTTCCAGCCAGGCGGGCACGCCGCCCTCGGAGTGGGCGGCGTCCATGTTCTCCATGGCGTACTGGACCGCCGGATTGTCTTCGACGTAGTCGGAGTCGAGCAGGCTGCGCAGCGCGGGCACGTTGCCGCGCTGCTCGTTGGCGGCCAGCGCCGGCTCCGGCTCGGCGAGGAACTCCACAAGCGCCTTCGCCGCTCCGGGGTGCTGGCTGTGGGCCGAGGCCGTAGCCAGCGTGCCGCCCTGGAACATCGCCTCCCGCTCCTCTTCGATCATGAAGAAGCCGATCTTGTCTTCCTCGATCAGCTCCGGCGCGGTTTCCTGGATCTCAAGCCACGTGTTGTTGTGCCCCAGCATCATCGCGGCGCGTCCGTGCACAAGCGGCACTCCGGTCGCCGAGTCCGGCTCGGTGAAGCCGAAGTCCTCCGAACGGTCGGTGACGATGACGTCGGTCATCAGCTCAAGCGCGTCCACGGCTTTGTCAGAGTTGAACGCGACGTCGCCGTCCTCGGTGAACAGTTCGCCGCCAGCGGCCCACATGAACGTCTCGAAGACCTGGCGGGGGTCGAGCGAGAGCAGGTCGAGGCCGGCTCGCTCCAGCTTGCCGGAACTGTCGCGCTCGGTCAGGTCCTTGGCGTAGTCGCGCAGCTGCGCGAAGTCGCTCGGCGGCTCGTCGATGCCGGCCTCGGCGAAGATGTCCTTGCGGTAGATGCCGTACCGGACGTCGAGCATGATCGGCAGGGCGTACACGGCGCCGTCGTAAACGCCGGCCTCGACCACCGACTGGTGGTAGAGCCCGTTCAGCTCTTCCTCGTCGGCGTCCAGCTCGGCGAGCACGCCCTTGTCCGCGAACGGCGGCACCCAGCCGACGCCCATGAGCATCACGTCGTACGGCTGGCCGCTGGCGATCGAGGTGGTCAGCTTTTCGTTGAGCTTGCCGTAGTTGGTGTAGTCGACCTGGACGTCGACGTCCGGATGCCGCTGCGTGAACTCGTCGAGCGCCGCCTCGAGCGCCTTCTTGCCGTCGGCGCCTTCGTAGATCGGCGTCAGCATGCGGATCTCCCCGCTGATCTCGCCGTCGTCGGCGCCGGGCGCGGGGCCGCCGCACGCCGCGGCAGCCAGCAGGCC
>JBOGDN010000673.1:0-4416 GCA_050742995.1 Stackebrandtia sp.
CCCGCCTCCGCCGCACAGCGACGCCGCGCCGAGCCCGCCGCCGCGCTCGCGCAGCTCGTGGGCGAGCGAGAGGACCAGGCGGGCTCCTGAAGCGCCCACCGGGTGCCCCAGTGCGATCGCGCCGCCGTTGGGGTTGACGGTCTCCGGGTCGAGGCCCAGGTCGCGGGTGGACTGGATGCCGACGGCGGCGAACGCCTCGTTGATCTCCACGACCGACAAGTCGGCGACGGTCTCCCCGGACTTGGCAAGCGCCGCCGCAATGGCGCGGGACGGCTGGGAGTGCAGCGAGTTGTCCGGCCCGGCGACGCTGCCGTGCGCGCCGATCTCGGCGAGGTGCTCCAGGCCGAGCGAGGCGGCCTTGGCCTTGCTCATGACGACGACGGCGGCCGCGCCGTCGGAAATCGGAGAGGAGTTGCCCGCGGTGATGGCGCCGTCGGAGGTGAACGCCGGGCGCAGCTTCGCCAGCGTCGCGGCGGTGGTGTCGGGCCGCACGCCCTCGTCCGCGGCGACGACGAGCGGGTCGCCCTTGCGCTGTGGAATCTCGATCGGCGCGATCTCGCGGCCGAACCGGCCGTTCTTCTGCGCCTTGGAGGCGCGGACGTGGCTGGCGGCGGCGAATTCGTCCTGCTCGGCGCGGCCGATCCCCAGCTTGGAGTTGTGCCGCTCGGTGGACTCGCCCATCGGAATGTGATCGTAGGCGTCGACGAGACCGTCGAAGGCCATGTGGTCGACCGCCGTCACGTCGCCGTATTTGTAGCCGGCGCGCTGGCCGAGAAGCAGGTGCGGGGCGCCGGTCATGGACTCCATGCCGCCGGCCACGACGATCTCGCATTCGCCGGCGCGGATGAGCTGGCTGGCCAGCGCGATCGCGTTGAGGCCGGACAGGCACACCTTGTTGATGTTCAAAGCGGGGACGGTCATCGGGATGCCGGCGCCCACCGCGGCCTGGCGGGCCGGGTTCTGCCCCGAACCGGCCGGCAGCACCTGGCCCATGATCACGTAGTCGACCTGCTCGCCCGTTACGCCCGCGCGCTGCAACGCCGCGACGATAGCGTGCGCGCCCAGGCGGGTCGCGGGCAGCTTCCCAAGTGCGCCGAGCAGTTTGCCGTTCGGGGTGCGTGCGCCGTCCACCAAGACGGTGACGTCGCGTCCGTCGCCTGCCATTTGGAACCTCCCAAGCCAAGTGTGCTCCGACCTTAGGCCAGACTAAGGGGCATGGGCGAGTTGAACCCGGTCGGGCTGCGCGGCGTTGATCACGTCGGCATCGCCGTCGCCGACTTCGACGCGGCGGTGCGCTACTACGAAGACGTGTGGGGCGCGCGCTGCGTCCACGTCGAGGAGAACGAGGAGCAGGGGGTGAAAGAGGCCATGCTGGCCGTCGGCGACGGCGCCACGCGTCTGCAGCTCCTCGCCCCGTTGACGCCGGAGTCCGCGATCGCGAAGTTCCTGGACACGCGCGGCCCCGGCATACAGCAGCTGGCATACACCGTCGACGATGTCGACGCCGCCTGCGCGGCGCTGCGCGAACGCGGTCTGCGCCTGATCTACGACGCCCCGCGCCGGGGCACCGCGGGCTCGCGCGTCAACTTCGTGCACCCCAAAGACGCCGGCGGGGTCCTGGTCGAACTGGTGGAGCCGGCAGCCGCCTAGCCCTTCGCCTCCACTCGGTCGAGGGGGGCGGGCGTGATCTCGCCCTGCGCCTCGAGGTACTTGACGAAGACCTCGTGGTCGGCCGGCTGGATCCGGTAGGGGTCGGTGAATCCGGTCAGGGCGTCGATTCCGTCCTCGCCGAGCACGGTGTACGACATGATCGCCACCCGGTACTCCCCCGACGGGTCGAGCGCCGCGCCGTCGACGAGGAAGTCCTGCGGGTCCACGCGATCGCCGATCGGCCGCGAGTCGTCATACGCGTAGCCGACGTTGTGCGACACCGCGAACGGCGCGAATTTTTCTTCCGTCCACTGTTGTTCCATCGCCGCGTCGATCTCTTCGCCGGTCACCGTGACCGTCAGGAACGGGTCGCCGTATCCGTAGGCGTACCAGGCCTCGCCTTCGGTGATCAGTCCGTCGGCGTCGCCCGGCTCGCCGCTGTCGGCGTGCTTCAGGTCGTTTGCGATCGAATTGGATCCCTCATGCGGATCGGTCATGACCAGGGCGAGGTCGGCGGCGCCTTCGCCGGTCTGCTCGGCGGCCCACAGATTCACGTCGGCGGCCAGGTCCCCCATGGTGCTTTCGCCGGCGTCGCTCTTGTCGCGGGTGAAGTCGTCGGTCAGCTCGGCCACGGGGCGAGCGCGGCGCTGTTCGCCCTGCTCCTTCCAGTGGTCGACGACCTCGGTCATCTCGGGGTCGGGGGCCACGTCGCGGGTGACGGGGACGTTGCGCGAGGTGGTCTCGTCGCGGACGACCTCGCCGCTGTCGGGGTCGAGAGCCAGGTCGATCTCGTTGACGACGTCGCCGTGCCGCCCCGGCTCGACCACCGGCCGCAGATCGCCGTCGGGGTCGGCAAGCGCGCAGTTGAGGCGGTAGTGCAGGTGGCCGCCGATGATCGCGTCGATGTCGGGGGACACGCCGGCGGCGATGTCGATCAGCGGCCCGGAGTCCAGGTCGCAGCCGTCGTAGGGCGCGTCGTGGCCGCCCTTGGGCTTGGCTCCGTCGTGGACGTTGAGCACGATCGCCTCGACGCCCTGCGAGGTCAGCTCGGCGGCGTAGGCGTCGGCGGTCTCGATGGTCTCCGACGTGGACAGATCCGGCTGGTACGACGACGGGGAGTGTTCGGTTCCGGGCGTGGTGATGTTGACGAACCCGACCTTCAGCGACTTGCCGTCGGGGCCTTTGACCTCCTCGACGACGTACGGCGGCAGGACCAGCTCGTCTGTGGCCTTGTCGGAGACGTTGGCGCTGGACCACTCGAAGTCGCTGCCGTGGAACTGCTCCCCCTTCGAGTCGGTGAAGCAGGAGTCCTTGCCGACCTCGCCGAAGCACTCGCCGTCGCGCATGTGGTCGACGAGGAACTCCTTGGAGACGTCGTATTCGTGGTTCCCGGCGTTGCTGAAGTCGACGCCGAGGGTGTTGAGGACCTCGACGTTCGGCTCGTCTTGATGCACGTCGGCCTCAAACGGCGGCCCGGCGAAATTGTCGCCGTTGCTGACGAGGAACGAGTTCTCCACGCCCTCCTGCAGCTGCTTGACGTGCGTGGCCAGAAAGGCCGCCCCGCCCACGGTGATCTTCTGGCCGTCGGGTCCCACGATCTCCCCGCCGGCCTCGGGCGACGGCGGCTGGAGGTTGCCGTGAAAATCGGCGATCGACAGCACCTGAACCCGCACCGGATCGGCGTCGGCCGCCAAAACGGGCACGCCCACGCCCACGGCGACCGCCCCGGCCGCGCCGACGACGGCCCACCGCCGCCAGCCGCTCAACAGGCGTGCAGACATGGTTCCTCCAGCTATTCGCGCCCAACGATTTAGTGAGACGCATGTTAGCCGTGCGGCTCAACGCGGCGTCCTCCAGACGCGCCGCCAGATCGGCGGATGCGCTGATATTGCACAATGTCGCCATGTCGCACAACCCGTATCACACCGAGCCGTTCACGAATCCGCCTCAGCAGCCGCAGTCCAACTCGAAGCTGATCTTGATCATCGCCGCCTGCGTGGCGGTGGTCTTCGGCCTGGCCAGCGTCGGCGTGGTCGTCTGGATGGCGTCGGACTCGGACTCCAACAACGCCGACGACCCCAAGGAAGACCCGGGCAAGTCGGAGTCCGCGGACCCTGCGGAAGAGGAGGAGCCCACCGAGGAGGAGGCGACTCCTCTGCTCGTGACGTACGACGTCCCCAGCGGCTTCGAGGAGAGCACGGACTCGTATCTGCTCCACCCGCTGTACGACGACCGCGAAGAGCACCACATGTACATGCCGGACGCGGAGACCTACGAGTCGGTGTGGGTCATCTCCTATGCGATGCCCAACGACACCTCGTCGTTGTCTGAGGACGACCTCATCGCCGAAGTGAACCTCTACGGCGAGACCGTCGAAAAGGAAAACACCGACGAGCCCAAGGCCGACACGGTCGCCGGCAAGTCGGCGATCGTCGACTATATAGAGGCTTCCGGCGGATCGACGGACAAGATCCGCTACGACGCCTACTTCTTCTTCGACGGCCAGCACCTCGTCGAGGTGGGCTGTCAGTACGACAAGGAAAAGGACACCGTCAAAGACGCCTGCACGGAGGTTCTGGATTCCCTCTACTGGTAAACCGCGGCCGCGCCGTGCGCCGCAATGAAGAGCACACTGGACTCAGAAACGGAACGTGCCGGGCAGCCACCCCAGACTGCCCGGCACTCCCCCCGGTTTGGTTCCCCCGCTGCGTCCGATGCGACCTCTGATGAGGAATCTTGCATCTGTGACGCTGCGTGTTTAAATAC
>JBOGDN010000674.1:0-3568 GCA_050742995.1 Stackebrandtia sp.
CCTGGCAGACTGGAGGCGTGCCGGAGCTTCCCGAAGTGGCCGCGCTCGTCGAGTTTCTCGACGCGCGCGCGTCGGGACGCCGCGCGGCGCGCGTGGACGTCGCCTCGGTGCAGGTGCTCAAGACCTACGACCCGCCCCCGAGCGCGCTGCACGGCCGCGGCCTCACGTCGGTGTCCAGGCACGGCAAGTTCCTCGCCTTGGACTTCGACGGTCTTCATTTCGTCGCCCACCTCGCGCGCGCCGGGTGGCTGCACTGGCGCGACGCGTTGCCTGCCGCCCCGCTGCGTCCGGGCAAGAGCCCGATCGCGCTGCGAATGGCGTTCGACGACGGCGCGGGCTTCGACCTGACCGAAGCCGGCACCAAGAAGCGGCTTGCGGCGTACGTCGTTGAAGACGTCGACGACGTGCCGGGGGTGGCGGCGCTGGGAGTCGATCCGCTGTCGCAAGACTTCACCGTCGCCGCGCTCACCGAGCTCCTGTCCGGACGCCGCACTCAGATCAAGGGGGTGTTGCGCGACCAGAAGCTGCTCGCCGGCGTCGGCAACGCCTACTCCGACGAGGTGCTGCACGCGGCCAAGGCGTCGCCTTTCAAGCTCGCCTCCGCCTTCGACGGCGACGACACGGCGCAGCTGCACGAGGCGATCACGACCACGCTGGCCGAGGCGGTGGAGCGTTCGCGCGGACTGGCCGCCAAACAGCTCAAGGCGCACAAACGGGAGAATCTGCGGGTGCACGGTCGTGCGGGCCAGGCCTGCGGCGTGTGCGGCGACGTCATCCGCGAAGTCTCTTTCGCCGACTCGGCGCTGCAATACTGCCCGACCTGCCAGACCGGCGGCAAGCTCCTGGCCGACCGCAGGCTTTCCCGGTTGTTGAAGTAGCCGCGCCGCCGCGCCGCTACAGGGCGTCCCACGCTTCGGACAGCAGCTTTCTGGTGTCGGACAGCAGCTGCGGCAGCACCTTGGTGCGCGCCACCACCGGCATGAAGTTGCCGTCGCCGCCCCAGCGCGGCACCAGATGCTGATGCAGGTGACCGGCGATCCCCGCCCCGGCCACCGCGCCCTGGTTCATGCCGATGTTGAAACCCTGGGCGCCGCTGACGGACCGGATCACGCCCATCGCACGCTGGGTGAACGCGCCCACCTCGGCGACCTCCGCGTCGTCGAGACGGGTGTAGTCGGCGACGTGGCGGTAGGGGCACACCATGAGATGCCCGGCGTTGTAGGGGTACAGGTTCAGCACGCAGAAGACGAGTTCGCCGCGCGCGACGATCAGGCCGTCGACGTCGGCGAGCTTCGGCATCTCGCAAAACGGGCATCCGACGGTCTCGCCGTCGCCGCCCGCGGGTTTGCCCTCCCCTTTGATGTACGCCATGCGATGCGGCGTCCACAGCCGCTCCAGTCCGTCCGAAGCGCCAATACCCGACGGGACATCACGGCTGTCGTTCATAGAGCGATCCTAGGAGGCGGCGTTTCGATCCGACAGCCGACATGACATCGACGCGCGTCGATTACCGCGCATTTCAGGGTCCCGCACGCTAGGTTTGCGGTCCGGATTCCTGTCGTTTCGAATCGGGCGGTAGCCGAGCTCATGTCTTTGGTCCAGCTGTACGCGGTCGTGCTCGTCGGCGGGCTCACCGTGCTGGCCAGCATCGCCGCGGCACGCGCGGCCGTCCGACTCGGGTTCCCCGCGCTGCTGGCGTTTTTGGCGCTTGGCGTCCTGCTCGGCGAAGACGTGCTGGGCATCAAGTTCGACGACGCGACGCTGGCGCAAAACCTCGGCATGGTCGCGCTGGCCTTGATTCTCGTCGACGGAGGGCTCACCACGCAGTGGCGGGACATCCGCAGCCTGCTGCTTCCGGCCGCCATGCTGGCCACCCTCGGCGTGGCCGTCAGCGCCGGGGTCGTCGCCGCCGGCGCGCACCTGCTGCTGGGGCTCGACTGGCGCACCTCGCTGCTGCTGGGGGCGATCGTCTCCTCCACCGACGCCGCCGCGACGTTCTCGGTGCTGCGGCACCTGCCGCTGCCGCCGCGAATCGCCGGGATGCTCGAGGCGGAGTCGGGTTTCAACGACGCGCCCACCGTCATCGCCGTGCTGATCCTCAGCGGCGCCGCGCACGTGCCGGCGACTCCGGGGTGGATCGTCGCCGACATGGTCTACGAGCTGGCCATAGGCGCCGCCGTCGGTTTGGGGATCGGCTGGCTCGGGTCGCTGGCGGCGCGGCACGTGGCGCTTCCGGTTTCGGGGCTGTATCCGCTGGCCACGCTCGGGCTGGGCATGGTCTCGTTCGCGGCGGCCGGCGCGGCCTCGGCAAGCGGCTTCATCTCCGCCTACCTGACCGGCGTGGTGCTCGGCAACTCCACGCTGCCCCACGGCGCGGCGACCCGGTCCTTCGCCGACGGAGCCGCGTGGCTTGCCCAAATCGGACTGTTCGTCATGCTCGGGCTGCTCGTCACGCCAAGCCAGCTGCCAAGCGCCGTCGTGCCGGCCCTGGTCGTCGGCGCGGTGATGCTGCTGGCGGCGCGTCCGCTTTCGGTGGCGGCTTCGCTGACGCCGTTTCGAATACCGTGGCGCGAACAAGCGCTGGTGTCGTGGGCCGGCATGCGCGGGGCCGTGCCGATCGTACTGGCCACGATCCCCGTCGTCGCCGCCCTGCCCGGCAGCGGCCAGGTGCTGAACATCGTGTTCGTGCTCGTGGTCGCCTTCACCCTGGTGCAGGGCCCCAGCCTCGCCCCGGTCGCCAAGCTTCTCGGCTTGACGCGGCCCGATCAGCCGCGCGACGTCGACATCGACGCCGCGCCCCTGGACGTGCTCGACGCCGCGCTGCTGACCGTCACCGTCCCGCCGAAGTCCAAACTGCACGGACTTTACATGTACGAGCTGCGGCTCCCGTCGCACAGTGTGGTCAACAGCGTCATCCGCGACGGCGAGCTGTTCGTGCCCAAGGCGACGGATCGACTGCGCAGCGGCGACGAGCTGCTGATCGTGACGCTGCGCGGCGAACGCGAGGCCACCGAGGCGCGGCTGCGCGCGCTGGGACGCGCCGGCAAGCTGGCCAAGTGGTTCAAAGACGACGGGGAGCCCGACCCCGATTGAGGCAAGGGCTCCCCGCGCGCGTCACTGCTGTTCGGCGGAGGGACCGACGTTGACCCGAGAGGTCACCACGTCGACCACGTGCGCCAGCGCCTCGTCCAGCGGCACGCCGTTGCGTTGCGAACCGTCGCGGTAGCGGAAGGACACCGCGCCGGCTTCGACGTCGGAGTCCCCGGCGATGATCATGAACGGGATCTTCTGCAGCTGGGCGTTGCGAACCTTCTTCTGCATCCGGTCGTCGGAGACGTCGACCTCGCCGCGGATTCCCGCCTGACGCAGCCGCGCGAAGAACTCCTCCAGATACGGCACGTTCTCGTCGCGGATGGGGATGCCCACGGCCTGCACCGGCGCAAGCCAGGGCGGGAAGATCCCGGCGTAGTGCTCGGTCAGCACGCCGATGAACCGCTCGATCGACCCGAACAGGGCCCGGTGGATCATCACCGGCCGCCGCCGCGACCCGTCCGGCGCGGTGTACTCC
>JBOGDN010000675.1:0-22934 GCA_050742995.1 Stackebrandtia sp.
CACGTCTCTCCTCAGAACCGGAGAAACAAACAGATGAACGACATCGCGGTCCATGCGGCCGTGTCTGCCTACGAGATCGCGTCCCGACTCGACGTGCCGTGGTCGCACGCCTGCGTCGAAGAGTGGATCGACGAGGAGCAGCTTTACGTCGCCGGCGGCGCACCCTTCCTCACCGGCGCCGAGATCGACTCGGTGACCGGCGACGCGGTGCGGCTGCTGCGGTTCGGCGGCGAGCCTACTTCGGCCGAGCTGTCCTCGGCCCTGCGGTGGGCCGCCGACGCCTGCTCCGAGCAGATCATCTCGGTGGAGGCGCGAAACGCGATAGAGCTGCTCGGCGGGCCGGGACTGCAGGTTCTGGTCGAGCGAGTCTTCGACGGCGCGACCGAGACGAAGTCGGTCAGTTCCAACTTCGCCGACGCACCCGGGTGGGTTCGGGACGGGCTGGCGGCCTCATTGCGGAACGGCGTCGCCGCACGCGACTTCGCCGGCGGCGACCCGCGGTTCGGCGAGCAGGACGTGAGCGAGCTTTTGGCCAGGCTCGACTCCACGCCCGACGTCTTCGTATACCGGCTCGCCGACGGGCAGCTCGCCGCCGTCGGCCGCATCGGAGCCGACGACTGGGACGGCTCGGACCTGATCGAGCTGCTCGACCTGGTCGGCGACGACCTTCGCCGCTCCGACGACCTGCTGGCCGACGTCGCCGACGCACTCGGCGTCAACCGCGTGCGCGGCGCGGTCACCGTCGGCCGCGACCCGAACGGACCCCGCGTTCTCGCCGGACTGCTCGCCCGAGGATGGAATCGGGTCCGCGACCAGGTGCTGATGCCCGCCGGGACGCGGGACTGCGTTCCCGCGCAGGGGACGACCCGATCTACGACGGAGAGACCGTGAAAGCCATACGAGGAAAGACCGCCGTCGTGACCGGCGGCGCGCAGGGCATCGGACGTGCCACAGTCGACCGTCTGGTCGACGAAGGCGCTCGCGTCGTCGTCGCCGACATCGCCGCGGACGAGGGCGAGGCCGCGCTGCGGGAGCGGACCGCACGCGGCGGCGAGGTGATGTTCACGCCCGTCGACGTCGCCGACGAGCAGGCGGTCGCGGCCATGGTCGCCGCCGGCGACCGGCGCTTCGGCGGGGTGGATTTCCTGGTCAACTGCGCCGCCGCCTTCATCATGAAGGGCGTCGAGGCCACCGTCGACGAATGGCGGCGCGTCATGGACGTCAACGTCATGGGGCAGGCTCTGTGCGTCAAACACGTCGTGCCGCACATGATCCGCGGCGGCGGGGGAGCGGTGGTGAACATCGCCTCGATCTCCGGCCACATCGCACAGCCGAAGTACTTGACTTACAACACCGCCAAAGGCGCCGTGGTGAACATGACCAGATGCATGGCCATGGATCTCGCCGAGTACGGCATCCGCGTCAACGCCGTCAACCCGGGAACGACGTGGAACGCGAACAACGAGCGGTATCACCGCGAGGAGCTGGGCCTGAGTCGCGAACAGGCGGAAAAACATCCGGACATCGGCGGGCGTCACATGCTCGGCCGCACCGCCGACCCGGAGGAGATCGCCTCGGCGGTGGTGTTCCTGCTGTCGGGGGACGCCGGTTTCATCACCGGCGAGAATCTGATGGTCGACGGCGGATACACGGCGATGTGATCCCATGTTTGACCTACACACCCACCATGATCGATGCGGCCACGCGCGGGGCGGATTGCGCGACTACGTCGAAGCCGCGCTGCGAGCCGGACTCGACACCCTGGGGTTCTCCGACCATTCCCCGTTCTTCGCCGAACCCGTCGACCACGTCAAACCGTGGGTCGCCATGGCCGTCGGAGAGTTTCCCTCCTATGTCGAGGAAGCGATTCGACTGCGCGAGGAATACCGGGGCCGCATAAGACTCCTCGTCGGAGTCGAGTCGGACTACATTCCCCAGCACGCCCAGTTGTACGCCGACCGATACAAGAAGTTCCCGCTGGACTACGTCATCGGCTCGGTGCACCTGCTGGACGGCGTCGACGTGTTCCAACGCTCGCGGTGGGAGACCGCCGACGAAGCGCAGCTGCGCGACGCCAAGGAGCGTTACTGCGACCTGGTGGCCCGCGCCGCTCGCAGCGGAATGTTCGACATTCTCGGCCACGTCGACGTGATCAAGGCGAACTGTCCCCGCATGGAACGCGTCGACACCCCGGCCTCGGACCGGATGCTGCGCGCCGTCGCCGACGCCGACGTCGTCATGGAGATCAACACCTCCGGCAAGACCAAGGACTGCGGCGGCTGGTACCCGTCGCCGGAGTTGATCGAGCGCGCCTGCCGCTACGGCGTCAAGGTCACCTTCGGTTCCGACGCCCACGTGCCCGAACGGGTGGGCGACGAACACGACGCGGTGCGACGACGACTCAAGGAAATCGGGTTTCGCGAATGGTACGTGTTCGAACAGCGCAAGCGAATCCGGAGGCCGCTATGACGCCGCGCAATCAGGCCATTGTGGTTTTGGGCCGCGAGGACGGCGAAATCCACTCGACTATACACAGCGGACGACGTCGGCGACCGCGTCGACTCGCGGTCCGTGCGAACGGAAGTGAGGTGACGGCGTGGGACATGTGCGTGTCGCGCTGGCGGGAGTAGGTTCCTGCGCGTCCAGTCTGGTGCAGGTGATATCGCAGGCGCGACAGAGTACGTCGCGGCCGGCCGGAGTCATGTACGAGCGGATCGCCGGCTACGAACTTCGCGACGTGGAGTTCGCGGCCGCCTTCGACGTGGACCGCGGCAAAATGGGCGCCGAACTCTCCAAGGCGATCGTGACGCCGCCGACCATGGCCCGGGTCCACGTCGACGTAGAGCCGTCGAATGTGGTCGTGGAGGCCGGCCCCCTGCTTGACGGCCTGGACGGCTTGCTGTCCGAGTACATCGAAGCCGACCCCGCCGCCGCGGACGTCACGATCGAGGCGGTCGCGAAGCGGTTGACGGAAACCGGCGCCGACGTCCTGGTATGCCTGTTGCCCACCGGCGCCCGCGAAGCCGTCCAGGCATACGCGACCGCGGCGGCCCACGCCGGCGTCGGATTCGTCAACGCCACGCCCGAGCCGGTCGCCCGCGAGACTCGGCTGGCGCGGCTGTTCGAGCGGCGTCGGGCGCCGCTGCTCGGAGACGATCTGCGAAGCCATCTGGGCGCCACGACGCTCCACACCGCGCTCATCGGGCTCATGCGATCCCGAGGGCTGCGGATCTCCAACACCTACCAGCTCAATGTGGGCGGAAACACCGACTTCCTCAACCTGTCCGACCCCGGCCGGGCACGCGGAAAGATCGGTTCGAAGCGCCGGGCGCTGGCGGCAGCCGGCATCGACGCCGAAACGGTGTCGGCGGGCCCGAACGGATACGTGGAACACCTTGGCGACTCCAAGGTCTGCTTCCTGCGGCTCGAAGCGGAATCCATCCTGGATACAAACGTTTCGCTTGAGGTCAGAATGGAGGTCGAGGACAGCCCCAACGCCGCCGGAGTGCTCGTCAACGCGGTTCGCGTCGCGAAGGCGGCCAAGGACAGGGCGATGTCGGGCGTAGTCGATCCGGTGTGTCCCTTCCTCTTCAAGAGCCCCCCGCACGGCGCCGCCGAGATCGACGGGCTGCGCCAGTTCGACGAATTCGTGGCAGGTCTCGAAACGGCGTCAGCCGGCTGACAACGGGAACGGAGAAGCATGAAAGACAAACTCGCGATACTGGGCGGCGAACCGGTCGTCGAATCGGCGCCGGAATATCGCTGGCCGCAGATCGGCGACCAAAGCGTCAAGCAGATCGTCACCATGCTGCAAAACGGCGAGATCTCCTATGTGGGCAGGCACGGACAGGTGCGCCGGCTCGAGGAGTCGTTTCGCGAGTACTACGGAGTCGGACACGCGCTGGCGGTGAACAGCGGAACGTCGGCGTTGCACTCGGCTTACTTCGCCCTGGGGATCGGGCCGGGCGACGAAGTGCTGGCGCCCACGTACACCTTTCTGGCCACGGTCACCCCGATCCTGGCCGTCAACGCGGTCCCGGTTCTCGTCGACGCCGACGAGTGGACCGGCAATTTGGACCCCGCGTTGTTGGAAGCGCGCATCACCGAGCGAACCAAGGCCGTCGCCGTCACCCACCTCAACGGATATCCGGTGGACATGGCCGGCGTGACGGCGGTGGCGCGCAAGCACGGGCTGAAGGTGATCGAGGACTGTTCCCACGCCCACGGGGCGATCTGCGGCGGCAGAAAGGTCGGGACCTTCGGCGACGTGGCCGCCTTCAGCGTCCAGGCCAGGAAACTCGTGACCGGAGGCGAGGGCGGCGTGCTCATCACCGACGACTCGCGGATCTTCGAACGGGCCGTCCTGCTCGGCCACTTCCGCGACCGGTCGTACGACGACGTGAGCAGCCCGGACTACCGGCCCTACGTGCCCACCGGATTCGGCTTCAACTACCGGATGAACCCGCTCAGCGCCTGCCTGGCGGCCGACAGCATGCAACGCCTGGAAGACACCGTCGCGGGCCGGCGGCGCAACTTCACGCACTTCGACGCGCTGCTCGCCGACGTGCCCGGCGTGCGCGCTCCCGTCGTCGAGACGCATATGGACCGTCCGGTCCACTACAGCTATCAGCCGCTCTACGTTCCCGAAGAGCTGGACGGCCTGCCCGCGGAGGTGTTCGTGCGGGCGGCGGCAGCCGAAGGCGTGCCGATCTCCCGGCCGAAATCGCCGCCGTTGCACTGCGAACCGGCGTTCCAACGCGGCGATCCCGTCCTCAACACATACGGCCACTTCGGTGTCCGGGGCGGCGAATACCGCGTCTACGCCGACGGAGACCTGCCGAAAAGCGAGGCATACGTGGCGCGTGCGCTGCGGTTCCCGGCCTACACCGACGACGTTCGCGCCGACCTGGATCGGTTCGCCGAGGCGATGGCCAAGGTGGCGCGGCAGGCGTCGAAGCTGTGGGACCTGGTCGAGGCCGACGACGACCACCTGACGCGAATCCGGTCGATCGACGGTCGTTACGTCGAGACGAGCTAGGGCCGAAAGCGAATGGAAACCATGTGGCAGCCGTCGCACGACCCTGTGGCGACGCGCGTGCTGACCCAGGGGTACGGACTGAACGTCCGCGGCCTGCGCCTGCTGCGCAGGGAAAGCGCCAACCAGGTCTATCGCGCCGACGTCGACGGCGGAAGCGTCGTCGTCAAACGTCTCGCCAGGCCCGGCTCGGCGAGCTGGCGCGCATTCCAGGCTCGGACGATGGTCCGGCTGCGCGACCAAGGCTTCCCGGTCGCGCCGCCGGTGACCGCGACGAGCGGGCTGCCCGCCGCCGAAGCCGGCGGCTTTTGGTGGCAGGTGCTGCCCTTCGACCCGGGACGTGCCTTTCGCTCCGGCGACGCCCCAGACGTGGCGGCCGCGGCCGACTGTCTCGACCGACTGCACGGCTTCGGCGACGTCGACGACGTCGAGCCCGCGGCCAGTCCTGTCCGGGACGTCGAATCCTGGCTGACGGCGGACGAAACCGAGCTCGACCGGCTGACCGAGATGATCGACGACGTCGCCCCGAACACCCCCGACGACGTTCGCAAGCGGTATGCCGCGACCTACGAGCGCGCCAGGAGCTCATTGGACATGAACGCCTACCGGGAGCTGCCGCGGGGACTGTCGCACGGCGAGTTCATCGGCTCCAATCTGCTGTTTCAAGACGACGGCGTCAGCTGCGTGCTCGACTGGGACGCCCTCGACGTGCGGCCCAGAGTCGCCGACCTCGCCAGAGCCTGCCTGTTCATCGCACGCCGTGAACGCGGGAAGTTCGACGTTCACGCCGATTTGGCGCGTGCCTTCCTGCGCGACGCGACGGCCTCTCGCGGGCTCGGGGACGACGAAGCCGCCGCCGTCGTCCCATATCTGGAACTGTTCTTCCTGCCGTCCCGGACCCACCTGTCCGTGATCATGCGGCATAACCCCGAGATTGTGCGCTGGTACCTCGGGTGGAGCGCCGCCGGCGCCGACAGCGTGCGCGCCGTCATGACTCCGATCGTCGACACGCTCTGAAGGGATCAGGATGTCGGACCACGACCGCGCCGCCTCGTACCGCTGGTACCGGTGCGCCACCTCCGAAGCCCACGTCAACCTCGTCGTGCCGCCGACTATGGGACAAAGCGCGCGCGAACTGCTCGAGCCCTACATCGCGGTGAGCCAGATCGCCCCCGAGCTTGACGACGCGGCGTGGCGCGTTCGCGCGCCCGACGGCGACGCCGACGCCGGCGATCACGATCTCGTCGCCGTGACCCCGGACGGGGAGCCGACAACGGAGATTCGGTTCAGCCCTTCCCGACGGGAGGTGCTGCTGCATCTTCCGGCGGACGAGGGCTTCATGACCCAAAACGCCGTGCGGTTCGTGCGCATCCTGCTGCGGCTGTCCCACGCGTCGCGTGAGGAAATTTTCATCCACGGCGGAATGGTTCATCGCCACGGCAGGGGCGCGGCGATTCTGGGCGACAAACGCGCCGGAAAAACGTCCACGGTTCTGGCCGCCGCCATGTCCGGCGCCGCGTTCGTGTCCAACGACGACCTGTCCTTGCGACAGTCGGAGGCCGGATGGACCGGTCGCGGCTGGCCGCGTTCCATTTCGGTGCGCAAAGACACCTTTCCCGCGCTGGGCGTTTCGCTGCGCGAGGAACTCCAGTCGAGGAACATGTCGCTTCGTCACCCCGCGAACGCCTCGGTCGACGAGCTGCTGCCCGCCGGCGAACGGAACGTCGGCGCCGTGCTGCTTTACGCCTCCGAGCTGGGCCGCGTCTTCGACGCGCCGCTGATGACCGAGTCGCCCGTAGACGCCTTCGTGTTTCCCCGGTTCGTCGACGACCCCCGGCCGAAGCTGCGTCGCCTGTCGCCGGTCGAGACCGCCGAGCGCGTCGCCGCGAACCTGCTGCCGAACCCGGTCAAATACTCCGACTTTCTGCTGCCGTACTTCCCGTTCCACGCCGACCGTCGAGACCAGACGGACCTCGTCCGCAAAGCCGCCGCAATGGTTCCCGGATTTGAACTGCGACAGCGTTTCGACGCGCTCCACGCCGGTGCGCGCGCCGTCGCCCGACTGCTCGAGAAGGGCACACAATGAACAATCCCGCTGATTTGTCGCCGCTGGTGTGTTTGGACGGCGCCGACGACGTCGAGAAGCTGCCGTACGAACTGGTCGAGCGAAAGGGCGTCGGACATCCCGACACCGCTTGCGACGCGATCGCCGAACGCGCCTCCCGCTACTACTCGAAGTACTGCGTCGAGCGTTTCGGCAGGGTGGCCCACCACTGGTTCGACAAGGTGCTGCTGTACGGCGGATGCGCCGACGTCTCCTACGGGAAGGGAGAACTGGCCCGCCCGTACACCGTGCTGTTCGCCGGAAAGGGCGCCCGCCGGTTCGGCGACGAACCGATCCCCTTGGAGGACATTCTTTTTCAGGCGGCGGCCGACGTGCTGTCCGAAGTCAGCACAGGCTTCGACTCCGCCAAGCACCTGGACTTGCGTTGCGAGGTCGTCGACCATCAAGGCGCCGGCCGCGGTCGAAGCAGATATCAGCCCGAGACCCTCGAGGATCTGGTGGACCTCGACGACAAGCGGCGAGTCTCGAACGACTGCAATCTGCTGCACGGCTACGCGCCGCTGAGCCGCCTGGAAACGGCCGTCCTCGCACTGGAGTCCCACGTCAACGGCGAGGAATTCAAGCAGGACAATCCCGACACCGGCTGGGACGTCAAGGTCTTCGGCAGTCGTCGAGGCGAACGGTTCAAACTGATCGTCAACATGCCGTTCCTGGCGGCTCACATCGCCGACTTCGAGGAGTACCTGACGCGCAAAGCGCAGTGCTACTCGCGCCTGGAGTCGGTCGCGGCCGAGATCCTGCGCGCCACCCCGGAGCTGCTGCTCAATCCGACCGACCGAAACGGTCGTCCATATCTGACCGCGCTGGGCTCGGTCGCCGACACCGGCGACGTGGGCGTCGTCGGCCGGGGCAACCGGCTAAACGGACTCATCACTCCGATGCGGTCGATGAGCATCGAGGCGCCGGCCGGGAAGAACCCGATCGACCACACCGGAAAGCTGTACGGAGTCCTCGCGCACCGGCTTGCCTCCCAGATACACGCCGCGGCGGGCCTGCCGGCCGAGGTTCACATCTTCACCTCCAAAGAAGCGCCGTTGGACAACCCCGACGAAGTAGTGGTGCGGCTTCGCGACTGGGACCGCGACGCCGACACCGTCGATCGAGTCGGCCGGATCGTCAGGGACAGTCTGGACACAATCGACGGACTGACTCGGGAATTGATCTTCGACGGAATCACGATGTGGTGAACCCGATGCTGACGGAGATCTGCGACGGCGTCGCCGGCTGCCTGGCCGACGGCGAAGCCGGACACACATGGGTTCGTCGCTACGACGGCCGCGGAACCGACGCCGACGTCAACCAGTTTCTGGTGATACTCAAGCCGGAGATCGTCGCGACCGACGGGAAGCCGCGGACCGAGGCGCTGCGCCGAACCGTCGCCGCGTTGACGTCTCACGACGTCCACATCGGCGCCGTCCGGGCGCTCGCGTCGGAATTCGTCGCCAGTGAACGATTGATCCCGCGACACTATCCCCGCCTGTGGGACGTGTCGCGTCGCGGAAGGCGCGCGATGTCGGCGGTCTCGATCGAGCGAATGCGGCGCTGGCGCCCCGACACGGCCCGAGACTCCAGCCGGGTCGTCGGCGCCCACGAGTTTCTGGAACGGTTCGCCGACTTCACGCCTTATGCCTTGGAGGTGCTGACCCGCAACCTGGAAGTGGTCAAGCTGGGCGTGGGAACCTACGGAATGGAGATGCTCGTCGACGACGAAAAGTGGATCGTGGTCAACGGCTTCCACCCGCAGCAGCTGGCGCACTTCACCCGTCCCGGCGGCGCGATCGTCGTGTTGGAATGCCGCTCGAAGCGTCGAATGGCCGACATTCGTCGCGACACGATCGGCGTCACCGAGCCGGACCTGGCCGTCGCGGGGTCGATCAAGCACCTGTTGTACACCGAACAGACAGACCTGGGGATCGGACCGATCTGCACCCGCCGCAACGGCGTGCACATCTCGCCGGGACCGTTGGAGGGCATGGCCTGCATACGGCGTTACTTCTCGGACTCCCACGCCCCGATCCCGCTGGCCGACACCGCCCTTGGCGCGGCGCTGCTGCGGCGCGGGCATCGGTCGGAGGACATCGCCGCGCTTGAGGACGGTCCGGAGGTCGACGTCGCCGGGGCGCGCGGGCCGCTGTTCGAGGTGACCGAGGACATGAACTGGGACGAGGCGCTTGAATTCGCCTCCGCGCTGCTCGACTCCGACGCCTCATGACCGGCCGGTACTGGATCGTCGGGCCGCCTGGCGCCGGAAAAACCACGGTCGCCAGAAGACTGGTCAGTCGCACCGGGCTCGTCCATCACGAACTCGACGGGCTGTACTGGCAGCCGAACTGGACCCCGACGCCTGCGGAACGGTTCGTCGAGGAAGTCGGTCGCGTCGCCGGGCGGCGGTCGTGGATCGTCGACGGTCAGTACCACCTGATTCATCACGTGCTGGGGGAACGGGCGCAGACCGTCATCTGGATGGACACTCCGTTGCGCGTCTCGCTGCCGCGAGTGCTCCGACGGTCGCTGGCGCGGCTGTTCAGCCGCCGAGAACTGTGGAACGGCAACAGAGAACGGGTGCGAAGCGCGGTTTCGGTGCTGGCGTGGTCGGTGCGGGAACATCGCGAGGTCCGTCGGATCAACCGGGACCTTTTCGCACGCCTGGCCGCCGGGCCGATCCGATGTGTTCGAGTTCAGTCACAGTCCGATGTAGAAGAGATGCTCACGAAGGTGGAGACTGATGAGGACACGGCGGAGCGCACGCGTGGTGCTGTTCGACACGGACGAGCGGCTGCTGTTGTGCAAGGTGAAGGACGCCACGGTGCGCGCGCCGGGCGATCCGATTCCCGAGATCTTCTGGGCCACGATCGGCGGCGCGTTGGAAGAGGGCGAGGATTACGTCGACGCCGCCTGTCGGGAGACCTTCGAGGAGACCGGGATCGACGACGTCGACCTGGGGCCGTGGATCTGGGAGCGGGAGCTGCGACTGGACTGGCGCGGCGAACTGGTGCGCTCATACGAGCGGTATTTCTTCGCGCGCACCCGCGCTGCCGACGTGGTCTTCGACCACCTGGGCGCCGCCGAGCGCGACGTATTTCAAGGCTACCGGTGGTGGTCGCTCGAAGAGCTGCGCGCCGCCGCCGAAGTCGAGACCTTTCGGCCACCTGAGCTGCTGGAACTCGTCCAATCCGTCATCGTAGACGGCTGCCCGCCGATGCCGCTGCGGATCGCGTAAGCGCCGCCCAAAACCCGGAAACGCCCGCCGCGTCAGCCGCGGGCGTTGTGGTCCATGCTGGTGGTACCCCTGACGGAATTCGCCCAACATGGACCTATACCCGCAACCTGCTCATCCAGACAGAAGTCCCGCTTAACCGCAGACGCCGACGCCCGTCTGGCTCATGAACGAACGGCCGCAGGCTTGATTCCCGTGCGGGGCTCCATGTAGATGGGAACGTCCCTGACCAGCCCAACCTCACCGGCCGCCTGGTCGTCGAAGCACACTTCGAGCTGTAGCCGAGCCGACGCAGACCAGGGCCGGTCTCCGCGCGGAGACCGGCCCTGCATCGTTCCCGTGGCGACGGGGTCGCTCGACCGAGGTGGGGATGGCGTGTCTCCGGTTTTCTCAACTGTCGGGTTGGCAATGCTTGGCCGGCGGTCTAGCGTTGTATTCAACCGATGAGTTGAGGAAGAGTGGTGGACGAGAGCACCGGGCAGTTCGGCCCCGCCGCGCCCGTCGCCCGCGAAGCCTCCGCACAAGACAAGTTCATGGCCTTCATCGGCCGCGACCCGTCCTGGCAACCCGAGGATCCAGAAATCGACCGCAGGCACACCCCAGACGATGCGCGAGGTTGAGGACATGCCGAAGCCAAACAGGAATGTCAGGCCGGCGACGACGCCACGATGACAGCGACAGCCTAGACGACTCCAGCTTGGGAGTGCCCCCAGATTGGTTGACTCCTTAGCTGTGAGGATTCGTCCTGACTGGAAGGATGATCGTTATGCCGTAACCATTCCCCGCTGAGTTCCGTCTTGACGTGGTCGCCGTGGCCCGCGAGGGAGAGGCCTCCGTTGCGCAGATCGCCAAGGATTTCGGGATCTGGGCGTCTTGTCTGCAACGCTGGTTAGCGCAGGCCGACGTGGAGGAAGGGGTTCGTCCCGGTGTCACGCAGGCCGAGTCGACGGAACCGCGGGAGCTGAAAAAACGCAACCGGATCCTGGAGCAGGACAACGAGATCCTGCGGCGGGCAGCGGTGCTCTTCGCCAAGGACATCGCCCCAAAATGAGCTACCCGCTGGTCCGTGACCTGGCCGCCGAGAAGATCCCCGCGGCGGTGACCTGCCGGGTGCTTGGATTCTCCAAGCAGGCCTACTACAAATGGCGCGCCAACCCCGTCTCACGGCGGGACTGGGACGACGCCTGTTTGATCGACGCCGCGTTGGACATCCACCACGACGACCCTGCCTTCGGCTACCGGTTCATCGCCGACGAACTCCACGCCCCGGGGCGTCATCGCCGGGCAGAACCGGGTCGCTGGGCTGTGCTGGCTGTCGCGGATCTGCTCGGTCTTCGCTAAGAAACGCGGCCTGAACCGCAAACCCGGTCCGCCGGCGCCTCGACGACCTGGTCGAGAGGGTCTTCACCGCAGACGCCCCGAACCTCACCTGGCTGGTCGACATCACCAAACACCCCACCGGCGAGGGAAAGCTGTACCTGTGCGCGATCAAGGACGCCTTCTCCGACCGGATCGTCGGCTACTCCATGGACTCGCGCATGAAGGCATCCCTCGCCGTGGCGGCGCTGCGCAACGCCGTGGCACTGCGGGGCCCGGCCGGTGCCGTCGTGCACTCGGCTCGCGGTAGTCGATGTCGCGCCCGAAAATTCGTCCGCGCCCTGCACCAGCATGGCCTGGTCGGCTCGACGGGCCGGGTCGGGCGTGCGCCGACAACGCCGCGATGGAGTTCTTCTTCGCGCTGCTCCAGCACAACGTCCCCGACCGCCAGCGGCAGACCGCCCGCGACCAGCTGCGACCGGCCGTCATCACCTGGATCGAACGCACCTGCCACCGCCGACGCCGGCAACGCCGACTCGGCAAATCGACCCCGATCGAGATCGAACTACTCCACCCCAAGCCGGTCGCACTCGCGGCCTAAACCACCCAACCCGCGAGTCAACCAAAGTCAAGGCAGTCCCAGCTGTCACCAGCAGCGGCTGTCCGCCGGCGCCGACTTCGACGAGTTCGTCACGCCGACGACTGATCATCGCCTTTGTCGATCGCAGCTGGGCCAAGTCGGCGCGACCGGCGACAACGCCGCTGCGGAGTCGTTCTTCTCGCTCCTGCAGAACAACGTCCTCAATGCACGACAGCGGCGGACCCGTGAGAACTCCGACTCGCGACAACAACCCGGTTGGCCGGCGCCGTCGGCAAGACACGATATGCCGGTCAATCGATCGCCAAGGGCGTGTTCGACGCTTTCGGCGGCGGCGCCGCAAAAGTCGTGGTGTCCGGCCGCCGTGACTCGGGGCACGTGCTTTTGCCCCTTGTCATATGTGGTGCGGCGAACTTTCCATTCTTGCTTGGGCTGTCATGAAGCAGCGCGGGCGGCATCTGGTGTGGATCCTGCCCGCGCTGCGTTGTAACCCTTGCCGTCTAACGGCTTCAACGAGCGTCGACGTTCACGACCACGCTGGAGTCGACGGCGGTTTCCGTCATCTCGCGTTTCTCGTCGACGCCGATGAACCAGGTGGTGGCGCCTTCGAAAGTGCCGGCGTGTACGACTTCCTCGACGGGACCCTCGCCAGCGATGCGGCGCGGGCCGTCGTAGCTGTCGTTTAGCCAGTCGTAGCAGTGCACACTGACGCGAATCCACGCGTTGCCGGCAACCTGTACGGGGTCTCCGCTGCCGTCTTGGGTCGGCTCCTCCCCAGCGGGAAGGTAGGCGACGTCCTGTTCGGCGACTTTGTCGTCGAAGTTGAAGCTGACGCCCGTGCCGTCATGATCGGCGGCCACGACCACGTTCTCCAGCACGACCTGCTGGCACGCAGGAGCAGCCTGCTCGGATTCGGCTTCGGCGAAAGCGACCGGAGCGGACGCCCCGATGGCGGCCACGGCGACGCCGGCGACGAGCAGGCGGGAGGACAGCTTGTTCATTTGGACTAGAGACCTTTCGAATCTACGGAGGGATTGCCGAGCAGGTTCGCTGAGAACCGCGGCAAGTTAAGCACCGACATCCCCGGAATGCTCCTCACCGACCATGTGACGATGCCGACAACGTTTCACACCTGCACGACGGCTGGTCATGACCTATCTCACCGGACGAAGCTGAAGCCGCGCCAGCGAAAGCCGCACCTGCTGTTCGCCAACCGTCCCCACCGGAATCGAGCCAGAGTCGTTTTAGGCACACTCCCCGATGAAGTCGTGTGTGGACCTCGGTCTGTCGGTCAGCGAGGAAGTTGTCGCCTGGGTGACGGTACCTGTGCCGGTGCGGGAGCCTCGGCGAGGTTCACGAGGGCGTTCTATGTCGTGTATGGACTGTCATGGGAAGGTGGTTGGGGCGTAGTACCGCTGCGGGTACTTCTCGGACTCGGGGACTGGGGAGGAGTCGGGTGCGCCAGTCGGCGGCAACGGTGGCGGTGACGATGGTCATCTGCAATCGGGCGAAGTGGTCGGCGATGCATTTGCGGGGTCCGGCGCTGAAGGGGATGAATGTCTCGCGCGGCGGCGGGCTGGCCCAGCGGTCGGGATCGAACCGCAGCGGATCAGGGTAGAGGTGCGGATCGCGGTGGAGTGCCGCTGCGCTGAACAGGATTTCCGCGCCGGCGGGAAGGCGAACGTCTCCCAGTTCGACTGGTTTGAGCGTTCGGCGCATCTGGAGCCAGGAGACGGCGTGCAGGCGCAGCGTTTCGTCGACAAGACGGCGGGTGTATTCCAGTTCCGCGACGTCGTCGAAGGCGACGGGTCGGCCGTCCAGGACGGCGTCGACTTCTGCTTGCAGTCGCCGTTGCATCTGTGGCCGTCGGCCGAGTTCGTAAAAGAGCCAGGACATGGTGGACCCTGTGGTGTCGGGGGCGCTGACCAGCAGCGTCATGACCTCGTCATGCAGCTGCTGGGCGCTCATGGTCGCGCCGGTGGTCTCGTCGGCGGCGGAGACGAGCATCGACAGCAGGTCCTGCCGACTGTCGGGGTCCTTCAGGTGGGCGTCGATCATGGTTTCGACGATCTCGGTCATGCGCTCGCGCAGTCGGTTGAACCGGCGAGACCCGGGCGTGTGCAGCTTTTCGACGAAGCCGGGGGAAACGGTGCGTACGGCGACTTCTTTGAGAAAACCGGCCACGCACAGGTCGATCTCGTCGACCGCCTCTTCGTCCAAGTCCGCGCCGAAGAGCGCGGTGAACGCTATAGCAGCGGCGACGCGATGGAGCGCCTTGTCCATGGCCAGGCGCTGGCCGTCGCGCCACGTGGAGGTCATCGCCTCGGCTTGTCGGCGCATGACCTCGGCGTAGGCGTGCAGGCGTTCCCGCCGGAAGGCGGGCGCCATCAGGCGTCGCTGCCGATGGTGGAACGCTCCCTGGGAGGTGGCCAGACCGTTTCCCACCACGGGCCGGGCCTTGTCGTACATGCGGCCCTTGGCGTAGGAGGCGGCTTCGGTGACGAGGACCTTGTGGAGCAGCTGTGGGGAATTGACCAGGTAGACAGGTTTCGTGCCGATGTAGAGGGTGACGACGCCCCCACGCGAGCGCAGTTTCCGCAGCGTGCCGACGGGGTTGCGCAAAAGACGCGGCACGTGGCCGAGCAAGGGGACGCGTCCGGGCGCCGTAGGCGCCTGAGGGGGCACTCCGGATGTCTTCGCCATGTCGCCGTCCGCCTTCCCGATAGAGCGTGCGTCGTGGAAGTGACCTGTTCGCCGTGCGCGGCGGGTGGGTTGTCTTAAGCGTTTTGAGTGGAGCTTGCGGTTTCGGGATCGTCGACGTGGTAGCGGCCGGTGGCCATGCTCCAGTCGAGGTTGCCGCGGATCCACCGCTCCAGCCCTGTGAGGTACTCGTCGATCAACGGGTTGTGCTCTTGGCGCAGTCGGTCGGCGGCGCGCACGAAGTTTTTCGTCTCGGCGGTGTTGAGGTCGTTGGCGTGCTCGAGCGCTTCGGCGTAGTCGCATCCGTGGCGGTCGGCGAGGACGGTGATGAGGTTGACCGCACCCGGCCAGGCCAGCTCGCGCAGCCCCGAGGTCATGTCGTTGACGTATGAGATGACGGTGGCAGCACTACGGGTGACGGCGAAGACGTCGGGGCGGGCCAGCAGACATGCGGGCATGACGTATCGCCCGACGACCTCAACGAAGACGCTGCACATCCCTCGAAACATGGTGGAAGGTTCGCGGATGGACATGTAGTCGGCCAGCTCGGGCGTCTGGTTCTGGATTCGATACCCGGCCTCGCAGGCCGTTGACATGAGGTACTCGGGGACGCCGGAGGCGATCCGTCTGATCTGCTCGTCAGCCGCCAGATGTTGGATTTGCAGACGGAGTTCGCGCAACGCCAGCAGGTACGTCTCGGCGTCGTCGGGCGCATCGTGCGGGTCGTGCAGGATGCGCACGGTGCGCAGGGCGTGGCGGGCGTAGAGATCGGGCTGATTGGTCTCGCCGGCCCGCTCCACGTACTGGTCGTCGGACAGGAAAAACCACACCATCCACTTCGAGGCCGCCACGGTCGCCTCGAGGTTTCCATACGGGTGCACCAGGGCGGCCAGAAGGCCGTAGCGCGAGTCGCGCGCCTGGTCTTCTTCTGCGGCCTCGGCGATGTATCCCCAACGTCGCATCCAAGAAATCGTCCGCTCCTCGATCTGCGCGGCGTCGGCATGCATCGCCGAAGGAAACGGGCAGTAGATGTCCGGCACACGCAAAGCCGCCGCTTCGCCGACGACGCTCGACTCGCGCGGCGGGGCGACGCGGGCCGCCGAAGCCCCCACCCCCGTCGGACCCGTGGGAATCGCCCTCATAAGCCCCCCCGCACGCAGGGCGTGTCCAACCAGCCACACATGACAGCTTCAGGCTCTCACCGGCAAACCCCGCCGCTCAACATGACACGCCGAGCGCGGCAGCACCAGCAAGCCCCAACGTCGACGACTCCTTCACCGTCGCCGCCGAAAAACTCACCGGCCGCTACCCGCCCGACATGCTCCGAACCCCACGCTGGCACCCGGCCTCACGGGACTTCGGCTAACCCGACCGGCCCGGGCCCGAAGAAACCGTGCGCGGCTACGGACGATGCGACCGCTTCGAAACCTGGGTGAGCAGAGGCAGTTTCGTGACGGCCGCTCTAAGCCGCCGCGTCCGGCGGTTCCATGAGCGCCGCCACGCCGCGACGGAAGTTCGGGCATTCGGTGATGTCCTCGTGGTTGCACGCGATTCCGCGCTCAACGAGGTCAAGCGCGGCCCGCACCTCGGCGATCCGCTTGCGGAGCGTGTCGCGATGTTGCCGCAGGATCGTCCTGCGGGACTCGCCGTCCGCAGCCCGGTACATGGCGCCGATGTCGTCCAGGCTCAGGCCCGCCCGTTTCGCGTTGATCACCATCGCGATCCGATACAGGTCGTCGTCGCCGTAACGGCGACGGTCCCCGTGGCGTCTCGGCGACACCAGGCCCATAGATTCCCAGTGCCGCAACACATGCGTCGGCAACCTGAACCGGGCCGCCGCCTCGCCTATGGTCATCGTCACATCGCGCGAAGTTGACTTCATGTCGACATTAACTCATAGCCTTCCAGGCATGACCGACGTGACAGTCCTGCTGCGACGCCTCGACGCCTTCGACAACCGTCCCGACGCCGCCGCGCTGCGGGAACGCGGCTACGACCTGCTGCGCCCCGAACCGGGCCACGTGATCGCCGACATCGGCTGCGGCGGCGGCCGGGCCGCCCACGAACTCGCCCAGCACGGCGTCACTTCCCACGGGGTCGACCCCAGCGATGTCATGATCGACGCCGCCCGCTCTCGATGGGCCGACGCCCAATTCCATCTCGCCCCGGCCGAGCGCCTCCCGTTCGACGACGGCTCCCTCGACGGTTACCGCGCCGACAAGGTCCTGCATGCCCTGGACGACCCGAGGGCCGCGATCGACGAGGCCCGTCGCGTGCTGCGTCCGGGCGGCCGGGCGATGTTGGTCGGCCAGGACTGGGACCTGCTGGCCGTCGACGCCGACGACCCCGACCTGACCCGCCGCCTGTTGCGAGCCCGAGCCGCCGCCGTGCCGTCCCCCAACATCGCCCGTGGCTACTCCAACCTGTTGCGCGACAACGGCTTCACCGACATCACCGCGGAAGTCCACACGATGCTGCCGCCGCCCGAAGCGGTGCTGGGCTCGTTCGACCAGCTGGGTGACGAGATGCCGGAGATTCACGACTGGCTCGCCGAACAGCGCCAGCGGGTCGAGACCGGCCGATGGTTCATGGCCATGCCGATGTTCCTGGCGGCAGGTACCCGCTAACCTGACCGCCCACCACCTGCTGGACGCAGGCTTCGGCCACAGCGGCGGTCACGTGGGACCAATCTACGAGATCACCCGGAAAGGACGAGACCGCCGCTTGACCACGGCCGATCCGGCCGCTACGAGATTTCGGCGGGCAGTTCGGCCAAGGCGCTGTCGTGTGCGGCGGCGGCAGCACGCCACGCCCGCAGCTGTTCGCGTTGATCGGCGAACATGCGCAGACGCTGTTGGCGGTGTTCGAGCAGGTCCTGCGCCAGTTCACGTAGCGCGGCGTCGTCGACTCCGCGATCCAGCACCGCGCGTAGCTTCTCGATTTGGCTGCGGCTGTGCTGCTCGAGATCGGCTACGTCGATCACCAGCTCGTCGGTCAGCGCCGCCGATTCGGCGGTTTTGCGGGCGATCCGTGCCTCGGCGGCGGGGATGCCGAGGGTGTCGGCGGCGTGGGCGAGGGTGCGGCCGTCTAGGCGGGTGTCGGTGATGAGTGCGGCGTCGTCTCTGGTGATCACGTTGCAGGCGACGGCTTGGGCGAGGACGAGGTCGACGTGGCCGTATGGCGGCGGCGGTGTGCGGGATTCGAAGGCGGCGCAGACGATGACGTCGCCGCGTTGGCCGAAAGCGTCGCCCCCGAAAAACCGGAAATGCCCGCAGCTGATGCCGCGGGCGTCGTGGTCCATGCTGGTGGTACCCCTGACAGCATGGACCCATACCCGCAACCTGTTCATCCAGGCCGAACTTCCGCTGAACCGCCGCCGCCGTCAGGCGACAACATAGGGGGGAGCAGCGGGAATCGGATCATCAATACGAGATCCCGTCCTGCTGTCTGTTTAGATCGAGATGTCTTTCTCGTCGACGATGACGAACGGAATTAGTCTTTCTAAATGGGCGAGTGGAAGCAGTTCGGCGAGAATCTGATTGTCGTCGAAGGGCCTGTAGTACGCGACATGGGCATGTCGTTTCCCACGAGAATGACGGTTGCGGTCCTGGCTGACGGTTCTGTTTGGGTCGAGTCCCCGGTGCCGGTCTCCTATGTGACGTTGACGATGCTGGCAGATCTCGGGCCGGTCAGGTATCTGGTGTCCAACACACCTCGCCACGTGTGGCGTCTCGACGCCTGGCACGAACTGTTTCCGGACGCGCAATTGTGGACGTCCCGTGCCACGCCGGTCACCCTCAAACGCTCGAGGCTGCCGCTGGCGGGAACCCTGGGAGACCGGCCGGTCGCCGGATGGGCGCAAGACCTCGACCAGGTCCCGGTCTTTGGCAGCCGGATCATCGAAGAAGTGTGCTTCCTGCACAAGCCTTCCCGCACATTGATTGTCGGTGATCTCATTCAGGTGCACCAGCTGCGCCCCGGGAAGACCTTCTCCAACGGGCTCAAGCGTTTCGGCGGTGTGGCCGCGCCCGACGGAGGAACTCCGGTCGACGTCAGGATGTCATTTTGGGATAGGAAGGCCCTCCTCGCCAGTGTGCGCCGAATTCTCGACTGGGATTTCGACAAGGTGGTCCTGGCTCACGGCCCTTGCGTGTCGGAGGGTGCCAGGCCCTTCGCCGAGAAGGCTTTCGCCTGGGCGCTCGGACAGGGGACCTGATTGTCGTTTATTCGAACCAGTCTTCGCAGCTAGACCACGCGGTGAGGACCTGGTCGCCCCTTTGCCGGCTCGCTTTAGGATTTCGGCGCGGACGCGCGCGCCAGCTCGGTCATCCCCTGTTTGACCGGGATGGTCGGCGCCCAGCCGAGGACCTCCTTCGCCCTGGTGATGTCCGCGGCGCGCTGGGAAACCAGCACGTCGCGCGGGTTGAACTGGGGTTCCACGTCCGCGCCGACCGCGTCGATGAGGATCTTGGCCAGGCTGGCGACCGAAGTGTCGATCCCGGTGCCGATGTTGATCGGCAGGTTCGCCCGCTCCGACTCGAGCGCCGCCACGACGGCCTCGGCCAGGTCGGTGACGTGGACGAAGTCCATCGACTGCTCGCCCTTGCCGTCGATGATCGGCGGCTGACCGTTGCGCAGGCGCTGGATGAAGTGGTTGATCACCGAGGTGTAGTACGCCTCGATCTTCTGACCCGGCCCGTACACGTTGAAGAACCGCAACGCGTTCCACGACAGGCCCTTGTGCCGTTGGTAGAAGCCGAGCAGATCCTCGCCGGCGCGCTTGGAGATGCAATACGGGGTGAGCGGGGCGAGCGGGTCGTCCTCGTGCATCGGCAGCTTCTTCGAGTCGCCGTACACCGAGGCCGAAGAGGCGAACACCAGCCGCTCGACGCCCTCGTCGGCGGCCGCGGCGAACACGTTGTGGTTGCCGGTCATGTTGATGTCGATGCTCTCGTGCGGGTCTGCGATCGACTTGTTGATCGACACGGTGGCGAAGTGGATGGCGTGCGTGCAGCCGCGGACGGCCTCGCGCACCCCGCCGCCGTACCGGACGTCCTTCTCCACCAGCTCGACCTTGCCGGTGGCCGCGAACTCGTTGACCCGGTCCCGGTCGCCCCGAGTCATGTTGTCGAAGACGCGCACCGAGTAGCCGCGCTCCAGCAGCAGCGGGACCACGTGCGAAGCGATGAAGCCGGCGCCGCCGGTGAAGAAGACCTTCTTGTCGGACACGGGTTTTCGTTCTCTCCCTTGAGTTGTCGGCTGGCGCTGGAATCAGCTGAGTTCGGCGACGACCTCGCGCACGGCCGCGGTCACCCGCTCCACCTCGTCGTCGGTCAGGTTGGCGTGCATCGGGATGGCCAGGTGCCTGGCGAACGCATCCGCGGAAACCGGAAGCGGCGGCTGCTCGCCGTACACCGGCTGCACGTGCGAGGCATAAGTGCCGAAGTTGCACTGAATGCCGCGCTCGCGCAACGCGACCGCGACCTTGCCCCGGCTCAGCCCGGGCGCGATCGTGAGAATGTATGCCTGCCACGGGTGTTCCCGATCCGGCGCCGCCGCCGGCGCCTCGACGCCCGCCAGGTCGTCGAACGCCTCGTGATAGCGCTTGGCCACCGAGCGGCGCACCGCGATCAGATCCGGCAGCCGGTCCAGCTGCACGCCCATGATCGCGGCCTGCACCTCGGACATCCGGAAGTTGTAGCCCGCTTCGTGAAAGGCCGGAATGGGCAGATCGTCGCTTCCTTCGCGGTCGATCGCCGGTTCGATGCCGTAGGTGTGCAGTTTGCGGGCGTGGGAGATCAGGTCCTCGCGGTCGGAAACCAGCGCGCCGCCTTCGCCCGCGGTGATGCCCTTGCGACCGTGGAAGGAGAACGCGGCCACGTCGGCGAGGCTGCCCGCGGGGCGGCCCCGGTAGCTGCACCCCGCCGAGCAGGCGGCGTCCTCGAACAGCCACAGACCGTGCTTGTCCGCGATCGCCCGGTACTCGTCGAAGTCGCCGGGCTGCCCGGCCACGTCGACGGCCAGGACGCCGACCGTGCGCGGGGTGATCAGCGATTCGACGTGCTTCGAGTCGGCGCTCCAGATGTCAGGCCGGATGTCCGCGAACACCGGTTTCGCGCCCGCCTGCAGCACCGCGTGCCCGGTGGCCGGGAAGGTGTAGTCGCCGACGATAACCTCGTCGCCCGGCTTGACCCCGAGCACGGTGAGCCCGAGGAACAGCGCCCCGCCGCAGCTGCCGGTGGCCAGCGCATGCCGGGCGCCGGCGGCGCCGGCGAACCGCTCCTCGAACTTCCCGCAGACCGGGCCCGCACCGGCGAGCCATCCTGATTTGAAGACCTCGGCAACCGCGGCGAGCTCCTCGTCGCCCACGGTCGGCTGGCCGAGCACCACGCCGTCGGACATGCCCCTCCCGAAATCGACCGCGACCGAGTGTATAGCGGCTAGGGCCTGTATGAGAACCCCGTTTCCTGCTGCGCGTCCACCAGGCGGCGCCTCGCGGCGTTGTCGGCACTGCGGCATCCAACACTGGGATGCAGAAGCACCTCCGCCTTGCGAGAAAACTCGAAACGACGGCGCTTCGCAAGCCGTCGCCACCTGGAGGCCGCTCGCGACGGAAGAGGATTCTCACACAGGCCCTAGATGCGGCGCGAGCGAGCAGCGCGTGGCCGCCGGCGCGTCCCGACAGTCCACGTGCGACAAATCAGGCGGGCGCGCTGGCCTGTTCCAGCACTCGGGCGACGACGCGGTGCGCGGGCAGGATGGTGGCCCGCTCCTCGGCCGCGTCGATCTTGTCCTCGAGCAGGTCCACGAAGCGATCCAGTTGCGCGGCAAGGGGTTCGCGAATAGACACCAGCTCGGGAATCTCGATCACGGCCTGCTGGCGGTAGCCGAGACCGTCCGGAGTGACCGCGTCGTGCGAGACGTGCCGGTAGATCGTCACGTCCCGGCGCAGCAGGTCTATCTCCACCAGCCGGTCGATCTCGGTGATCACCAGCGAGCGGACCTTGCGTTGGCCGACCCGACTGGCGGACACGCTGGCCAGCCTGCCCCCCGGGAAGGCGAGCACGGTTTCCACCACGTCCTCCGCGTCGCTCGAGGACTGCGGGTGGAAATGGCCGGTGCTGGAGGAAATCCGGGACGGCTCGGCGCCGCCGAAACAGCGGATCGCGATGTCCACGTCGTGCACGAGCAGGTCCCAGCCGACGCCGGTCTTGGTCCGGGTCGCATAGGGCGAATGCCGGGTCGCGGTCACGTGCACCGGCTCACGCAGCAGCGGCAGCGCGGTCATCACCGCGGGGTTGTACCGTTCCAGCAGTCCGCACATCAGCGGCAGCCCGCGCCGCTCCGCGGCGCCGACGACCTCCTCGGCGGCCCCGAGGTCGTCGCAGACCGGCTTCTCCACCAGCAGCGGAACATCCTGTTCGAGCACCCGCACCGCCAGTCGACGATGCGTAGGCGTCGGCGAGGCGATCACAACAGCACCCATATTGGACAGGGAGTTGAGTTCCGGAACCCATTGCACGCCATAGCGTTCGGCCAGTCTTCGGCCGACGCCCTCGCGCGGCTCGGCGATCTGAACGAGCTCGACGCGGTCTGACTGGGACAGCACGCGGGCGTGCAGCGAGCCCATCGCGCCTGCGCCGACCAGGACGACGCGGGGTTTGGCGGTCACGCGCCCAGCACCTCTCGCGTCGCGTCGACGACGAAGTCCACATCAGATTCACCGAGCGCGGGGTGCACCGGAAGCGACAGCGCCTGCCGGGCGACCTGCTCGGCGACCGGCACGTCAGCGGCGATCACGCCCGGGTGCTCGCGGTAGCAGTCGTAGTCGAAGACCACCTTGGGGTAGTAGATGCCGTTGCCGACGCCCTTCTCGGCCAGCTTCGCGGAAAGCTCGTCCCTGCCCACGGCCGCGTCCTCGGTGACGAGCACGGTGTACTGA
>JBOGDN010000676.1:0-8452 GCA_050742995.1 Stackebrandtia sp.
CGTCCCCGTCGTCGTCTTGGCGGCGGCGAACCTACTTCGCCGAGGCGCGCAGCTCCTCTTCCTTCTTGTGCAGGTCTTCCAGACCGCCGCACATGAAGAAGGCCTGCTCGGGGAAGTGGTCGAACTCGCCCTCGGCGATCTTCTTGAAGGCCTCGACGGTCTCCTTGACCGGGACGAACGAGCCGTCCACGCCGGTGAACTGCTTGGCGGCGTAAGTGTTCTGGGACAGGAACCGCTCGATGCGCCGCGCCCGGCCCACCACCAGCTTGTCCTCTTCCGACAGCTCGTCCATGCCGAGGATGGCGATGATGTCCTGCAGCTCGTTGTACTTCTGCAGAATCCGCTTCACCTCGCTGGCCACCTGATAGTGCTCGTCCCCGACCACCTCGGCCTCGAGAATCCGCGAGGACGACGCCAGCGGGTCCACCGCCGGGTAGATGCCCTTGTCGGAGACCTTCCGCTCCAGGTTCGTCGTGGCGTCGAGGTGCGTGAACGCGGTGTGAGGCGCCGGGTCGGTGTAGTCGTCGGCGGGCACGTAGATCGCCTGCATCGAGGTGATCGCCTTGCCTCGCAGCGAGGTGATCCGCTCCTGCAGCTCGCCCATCTCGTCCGCGAGCGTCGGCTGGTAGCCCACCGCCGACGGCATGCGGCCGAGCAGCGTGGAGACCTCGGAACCGGCCTGGGTGAACCGGAAGATGTTGTCGATGAACAACAGCACCTCCTGGTTCAACTCGTCGCGGAA
Source organism: Stackebrandtia sp. (assembly GCA_050742995.1). Classification (GTDB taxonomy): domain Bacteria; phylum Actinomycetota; class Actinomycetes; order Mycobacteriales; family Micromonosporaceae; genus Stackebrandtia. The sequence continues at coordinate 743 of JBOGDN010000676.1, forward strand.
GTACTCGGCCATGGTCAACGCCGAAAGGGCCACCCGCAGACGGGTTCCCGGCGGCTCGTCCATCTGGCCGTAGACCAGCGCGGTCTGCGGCAGCACGCCCGACTCGGCCATCTCGTGGATCATGTCGTTGCCTTCACGGGTGCGCTCGCCGACGCCGGCGAACACCGAGGACCCGCCGAAGTTCTGCGCGACCCGGATGACCATCTCCTGGATGAGCACCGTCTTGCCGACGCCCGCGCCGCCGAACAGACCGATCTTGCCGCCCTTGACGTACGGAGCGAGCAAGTCGAGCACCTTGATGCCGGTCTCCAGCATCTCGGTCTTCGGCTCAAGCTGTGCGAAGGCGGGGGCCTTGCGGTGGATGTTCCAGTAGTCGGCGGCCTGGATCTCCTCGCCGGGCTCCAGGTTCAGACACTCGCCGATGGTGTTGAAGACGTGTCCCTTGACGCCGTCGCCGACCGGCACCTTGATCTCGTCGCCGGTGTTGCGCACCGTGGTGCCCCGCACCAGACCGTCGGTGGGCTGCATGCAGATCGCCCGGACGGTGTTGTCGCCGATGTGCTGGGCGACCTCCATCGTCAGGGTCTTGACGCCGTCCGACAGCTCCACGTCGACTTTGAGCGCGTAGTAGATGTCGGGGATCGCGTTGCGTGGAAACTCCACGTCGACGACCGGGCCGATGACTCGCACGACCCGCCCGGTAGCGGTGCTATCCGCGGTAGACATAATCCTTACTCACTTCCCGCCGCGGCCAGCGCGGTCGCGCCGCCGACGATTTCGCTGATCTCTTGGGTGATCTCGGCCTGCCGCGCGGCGTTGCGCTGCCGCGTCAAGGTCTTGATCAGTTCTTCCGCATTGTCCGTGGCGGCCTTCATCGCGCGGCGCCGCGCCGCCGACTCGCTGGCCGAGGCGTCGACGAGCGCCGCGTAGATCCTGGTCGTCAGGTACTTCGGCAGCAGCGCCTCGAGCAGCTCGTCGGCCTCCGGCTCGAACTCGTAGGACGGCGGCACCGTCGTGTGCTCGTCGCTTTCGACCTCTTCGACCTGCATAGGCGCCATCTGCCGCGCCTGCGGGGACTGCGTCAGCAGCGAGACGAACTTGGTGTGCACGATGTGCAGCTCGTCGACGCCCATAATGCCGTCGTCGCCGGGGTCGTCGCCGACGTCGTCGGCGCCGGAGGTGAACGCCGTGAGCAACGTCTTGGTGATCTCGGCCGCGTCGCCGACGCTTGGCTGGTCGGAGAAACCAGTCCATTCGCCGGCCGTCTTGCGGTTGCGGAACCGGTAGTGGTCCACGCCCTTGCGGCCCGACACGTACAACACCGGCGTGACGCCGGAGTTGGACAGCCTGGTCATGAGCTGCTCGGCGGTGCGCAGCACGTTGGCGTTATAGCCGCCGCACATGCCCTTGTCGCTGGTGACCACCAGGACGCCGGCGCGGTTCACCGGCGTCCGCGGCGTAAGCAGCGGATGCCTCAGGCTGCCGATGTGGGAGGCCAGCGCCGACAGCTCCTCGGTGATGGCTTGGGCGTACGGCAGCGCCGCGGCGACCCTGACCTGGGCCTTGCCGACGCGGCTGGTGGCGACCAGCTCCATCGCCTTGGTGATCTTTTTGATCGACTGCGTGGACTTGATTCGCCGCCGCAGCACTCTCAGCTGCGCACCCATGGCTTAGCCCTTCACCCGACGCACGGTCTCGACGTCGACGTCGCCTTCCAGCTCGCCGACGGACGCCTCGTTGACGACGACCTCGTCCTTCTTCGCCAGGAAGATGGACTTGAACTTGCCGATCGCCTGCTTGAGGGCCGCGTCGGCGTCGTCGTCGAGCTTGCCGGTTTCGGCGATGGTCGCCAGCGTCTGCTTCTGGTTGTGACGCAGGTACCCCAGGAACTCCGACTCGAAGCGGCGGACCTCCCCGACGGGGATGTCATCCAGCTGGCCGGTGGTGCCGGTCCAGATGGAAACGGTCTCCTCTTCCATCGGGTACGGCTGCGCGACACCCTGCTTGAGCAGCTCTACCAGCCGCTGCCCGCGCTCCAGCTGCGCCTTGGACGCCGCGTCCAGGTCGGAGGCGAACGCCGAGAAGGCTTCCAGCTCGCGGAACTGCGCCAGGTTGAGGCGCAGGCTGCCGGCCACCTTCTTCATGCCCTTCGCCTGCGCGGCGCCGCCGACACGCGACACCGAGGTGCCCACGTTGACGGCCGGACGCACGCCGGAGTTGAACAGGCCCTCTTCCAGGAAGCACTGGCCGTCGGTGATGGAGATGACGTTGGTGGGGATGAACTGCGAGATGTCGCCGGCCTTGGTCTCGATGATCGGCAGACCCGTCATCGAGCCGCCGCCCATCTCGTCGGACAGCTTCGCGCAACGCTCAAGCAGCCGCGAGTGCAGGTAGAACACGTCGCCGGGGAACGCCTCGCGGCCCGGCGGGCGGCGCAGCAGCAGCGAGATGGCGCGGTAGGCCTCGGCCTGCTTGGACAGGTCGTCGAAGACGATCAGGACGTGCTTGCCGCCGTACATCCAGTGCTGTCCGATGGACGAGCCGGTGTAGGGCGCCAGGTACTTCAGACCCGCCGGGTCGGACGCCGGCGCGGCCACGATCGTGGTGTACTCCATCGCGCCGTGGGCTTCGAGCATGCCCTTGACGCCGGCGATGGTGGAGCCCTTCTGGCCGATCGCCACGTAGATGCAGCGCAGCTGCTTCTTCGGGTCGCCGGACTCCCAGTTCTTCTTCTGGTTGATGATCGTGTCGATGCAGACCTGCGTCTTGCCGGTCTTGCGGTCGCCGATGATCAGCTGGCGCTGGCCGCGACCGATCGCGGTCATGGAGTCGATGGCCTTGATGCCGGTCTCCACCGGCTCGAAGACGCTCTGCCGCGCCATGACGTTGGGCGCCTGCAGCTCCAGTTCGCGCCTGCCCTCGGCCTCGATGTCGCCCAGGTCGTCGATGGGGTTGCCGAGCGCGTCGACCACTCGGCCGAGGAACTTGTCGCCGACCGGCACCGAAAGCACGTTGCCGGTGCGCTTGACCTGCTGGCCCTCTTCGACTCCGGCGTAGTCGCCCAGGATCACCACGCCGATGTTGCGCACGTCCAGGTTCTGGGCGATGCCGATCGCGCCGTTGGCGAACTCCACAATTTCGTTGTACATCGTCGAAGGCATTCCCTCGACGATGGCGATACCGTCGCCGGCCTCGGTGACGACGCCGACCTCCTCGCGGGAGATCTCCGGCCGGTACGACGAGACGTACGCGTCGAGCGCGCTGCGAATCTCGTCGGAGGAGATGGTCAGCTCAGCCATCTTTCTCTATCCCTCAGTCTCTTTCGTTGATCGGCTGGTACCGGACGGACTAGCGCCGCGCGGCCAGCGCCTTTCGGGCTTCGCTCAGGCGCCGGGCAACGGTGCCGTCGTACAGGTCATGCCCGATTTGGACTTTGATGCCGCCCACGACCTGCGGGTCGACCGTGATCTTGGTCGACACGGATCGACCGTATATCTCCGAAAGCCGGGCGCCCAAGCGGGCCTCCTGGTCTTCGGGCAGCGCAGTGGCAGTCGTCACGTAAGCGATCGACTCGTCGCGCTTGTCCGCCGACAGCTCGAGCAGCCGCCGCAGCGCCGTGTCGAAGCCGCGTCCGGCGAACCCGGAGGCGGCCATGGCGGCCAGCTGGACGGTGATCTCGCCGGCCTTGCCGGACAGCAGACCCCGCACCAGCTCGGCGCGGGCCTTCGCCGACGTTCCGGAGCTGCTCAGCGCCGCCGACAGCTCGGAGTCGCCGTCGACGATGCGGCCGAACCGGAACAGCTCGTCTTCGACCTCGTCGAGGACGCCCTGCGCCCGACCGGCGATGAGCAACGCGTCGACGGCGACGGTCTCAAGCCCGGTGAGCAGCTCGGACGGGAACGTCCAGCGCTGCTTCGTCAGCACGACGGTGATTTCCAGCACGCCGTCGGAGACCTTGCCGGACAGCACCTGCGTCGCAAGCCCCGCCCGGTCGTCGGCCCCGCGAGCGGGGTCGGTCAGCGTGCGGCGCAGCCGCGGCTCGCCGGCGAAAAAGTCCCGCACCGAAAGCAGCTGTGCGGCGTCGGCGAGCAGCTGCTCGGGCTGGACCCGTCCGGCGTGAGCCGTCAGGGCCGCGACGCCGGCGGCGACCGCTTCGCGTTCGGCGCCGGACATCAGCGCGTCCCCGCGGTCGAGTCGGAGTCAAGCTCCGCCAAGAAGCGGTCGACGGAGCCGGAACGACGGGCCTCGTCGGCCAGCGACTCGCCGACGATCTTGCCGGCCAGCTCGACGGCGAGTTCGCCGACTTCGCCGCGCAGCTCGGTGAGCAGCTGCTGCCGGGAGGAGGCGAGCTGCTCGCGGCCGTTGGCGATGATCCGGTCGGCCTCGGAACGGGCCTCGGTCAGGATCTCTTCCTTGGCGGCGATCGCGTCGGCGCGAGCGTCGTCGCGGATCGCGGCGGCCTCGGAGGTGGCCTCGGCCAGCTGCTGCCGGTACTGCTCGAGCAGCCGGTTGGCTTCGGCCTGGGCGTCCTCGGCGCGCTTGATGCCGCCCTCGATGGCGTCGACCCTCGCCTGGAAGGTCTCCTCCATCTTCGGGAAGACGAATTTCATCAAGACGAAGCACAGCACCGCGAAGGCCACGGCGCCGATGGCGATCTCTTCCCAGATCGGAATGATCGGGTTGTGGACCTCTTCGCCCTCAGCAGCGAGAAAGATAACAGCGCTCTTCATGGCTGCGGCTAACTCGCTTGGAACACGAAGCCGAAGGCGATGCCCATCAGCGCGAGGGCTTCGACCAGCGCGAACCCGATCCACATGTACGGCTGGGTCAGTTTCGACGACTCCGGCTGACGCGCCGTGGCCTGGATGTACGCGGCGAAGATCAACCCGATGCCGACGCCGGGACCAATGGCCGCGAGGCCGTAGCCGACGGCGCTGAGACCAACGAGTTCTTCCATTTTCGCTATTCCTCCTGATTGCGCCCGCGTGGCTGTCACACGGGACGTTTGACGTTTTTGGTGAGTCCTAGTGCCCCTCGGCGAGCGCGCCTTGGACGTAGCTGGCGGTCAAGATGGTGAAGATGTACGCCTGCATGATCGCGATGAACGCCTCAAGGAGCGTCAGCGCGATCGCCAACAGCCACGACACGAGCGTCACCGGGAAGAAGAGCATGTTCGCGTTCATCACCGCGAAGCCGCCGAGGGTGAAGACGAGCAGGATGATGTGGCCGGCGAACATGTTCGCGAACAGCCGCAGCGCGAGGGTGAACGGCCGCACAAGCAGCGTGGAGAAGAACTCGAGCGGGATCAGCAGCGGCATCACGAACCACGGGGCGGGCGGAACCAGGGTGTGCTTCATGTACTTGACGAAGCCGTGCCTGCGAATGCCGATGTAGTTGAAGAGGACGTAGCTGATGACAGCCAGCGTCGCGGGGAAGGCGATGTGCGAGTTCGGCGACATCTGGACAAACGGAATGATGCCGAACAGGTTGGTCAGCAGGATGAAGCAGAACAGGCTCGCCAGGTAAGGCGCGAACCGCAGCCCCTCCTTGCCGAGCAGCTCGTCGGCGATGTTGTTGCGGACGAAGCCGTAGACCGACTCGGCGAACCACTGCTTCTTGGTGGGGACCAGCTGCGGGTTCCTGTAGGTGACCAGGAAGAAGACGATGATCGCCGCCACGGCGATCCACACCAGGAGAGTTATTTTGGTCAGCCAGACGCCGTCTTCGTTGCCGAAGAGGTCGGGCAGGTAGAAGTCTTCCACGCCAGGTGGAAACGCGGCGCCTGCCGCGAGCGTGGTCGCCTGTCCGAGCACTGGTGTCCTTTCTCACTAGACGCCGAGTCTGCGGGCGATGAGGTACACGCCGCAGGCCGCGCCGATCACCGAACCGATCGCGATGCCGATGCCACCGAGATCCAGCCATGAGTCGAAAGCCCAGCCGACGCCGCCCCAGAACCCGATTCCAGAGATGAGGTACGCAAGCGCCGTCACGCCCTGACTAGCCCCCGACGGGGTGTTCTCGGAGTTGTCTGGAGCCTGGCGAGGCTGATCATCGTCCATGACGCGAGGAACGATATCAGTCGATTGGGCGGATCCCCCCCACGCCCCCCTGGGCAGCGTTCAGCGTGCGGCCGAGGGTCGCATTCTCAGCGCACCACACTACTCCCGCTTCGCGCGGGCCGTGACGGCCGACTCCTTTTCATGGTCCAGCCGCCCCACGAGCAGCTCGCGGCGCGAATGTGGACCGTTCCTGACAACCGACGCTATCTGGGCGACGTTCCATCCGAGGATCCCGGCGCACACGCCGAGGCCCATCGGCTTCAGCCCCTCCCAGCCGGCGGCGGCAAGCCCGGCCATGACGATCCCGATCAGAACGATCTTGACGAAGTACACGCCAAGGCCGAACGGCAGCACCAGACCAGTGTGGATCGAATCGCCCCACGCGATGATCAGCACCGAAACGAGGTAGCTCGCCGCCACCAACGCCACGCCCGCCGCGGCGCCGACCGCCCCGACGACGCCGGCGGCCGCACCGCCGACCACCGCGGCGAGCACGAGCAGGACGCCGCTGACCCCGAGGGGAAGCGGAAGGTAGCGCAGACGGTGGGATGTCACGCGACCAATGGTGTCATGTACGCACGAGCCGCACCGCCGCGCTTAAGATCCGTGACGTGCCAACCACTGCATTCGTAGACGAAAGCTGCCGCTCCCGCAGAGGCGAACGCTGTGCCGTCTACGTGCTCGCCGCCACTGTCATCGACGACGAACTCCACGACGGCACCCGAAACCGCCTGCTCGACTTGCGCCATGGAAAGAGCCCTCGTTTGCATTGGCGCGAAGAACGAGAAGCCGGAACGGGCGAGACGCTTGTGCCTGCGCAAACTACTCCGTCTACTCAGCGAGCGCGACGTCGCTCAGGTTGTCATCGAGAGTCGCCGAGAAACACAAGACAAAAAGGACCGGGAGCTCTTGACCGTGTCGCGAGTCTCAGGAGAGATCTCTCGAAATATGAAGGTGAGCTGGCACCCCTCCAGCGAACCGCTGCTCTGGCTTCCCGACGCTGTCGCTGGAGTAGTCACATGGTGGCTAGCTGACCAAGATCAGCAACGATTCGCGCAGATAGAGCGACAAATTGAGATCATCGACATCTGACAACGCGAAAGCCGGGTGCCCGATTCCATCGGGGGACCCGGCCCCACTTCTTCACCCCAGGGGATGAAGCTGCGATAACTATATCACACGTCGATCGTGCTTCAATTGAAAACCGCCGCCGACTCCGCGTTTGACCAGCAAGCACGCCCATTGAATGTCGCTAGTAGACTTTGCCTGTGCTTTCATTCCTCTAGCAGAGCGCTCACGACGGGCGCGAGGGCGGCGTCGATCTCGTCGGCGACGCGGGCGAACACCGCGCGGCCTTCGCCCCACGGGTCGTCCAACGACTCGGCCGGGAAGTCGTCGCGGCCGGAATCGGCCGCCGCGACCAGCGCCGCGCCGCGAGCCTGAATCGACTCCGCGGAGCCGTCACACCCCGGCAGCCCTTCCACGTCGAGACCTTCGACGATCCGTCCGAAGTGGCGAATCAGGAACGTCCTGGGCAGCGCGTCGGGAAAGGTGTCGGCGATGTAGTCGTACTGGTCGTGCGTTGCCGTCAGGATCAGGTCGGAGGACTCGACGTGCTCGCGGGCGATGCGGCGAGCGCGAAAGCCCGCGT
>JBOGDN010000677.1:0-7133 GCA_050742995.1 Stackebrandtia sp.
CGCCCGCTCTACGTATGTGCTCCTTGCTTACTTGCCTTTGCCGTCGCTGCGGCTGACCGTCTCCACCGGCGGCAGCAGCTTCCAGTCGCTGCGGGCGAAGAAGGCCTTTGTCTCGCGGTAGATGAGCGGCGACAGCACGAGCAGCCCGATCAGGTTGGGCAGCGCCATCAGGCCGTTCATGATGTCCGAGAAGAGCCAGACCACGTCAAGCTGAGACACGGCGCCGACGTAGATGAACACGATGAACAGCACCCGGTAGGTCAAGCTGGTGGCGCTGAGCGTCATTCCCGACACCGGCATGGTGAAACGGCGACCCTCGCCGGCGAACCGCTCCAGGCACCGCTCGCCGTAGTATGCCCAGCCGAGCAGGGTGGAGAACGCGAAGAAGATCAGGCCGAACGTCACGATCAGTCCGCCCTGGTCGCCCGGCAGGCCGTCGGTGAAGGCCCGGCGAGTCAATTCGGCGCCGGTGTAGCCGATGCCGTCCTCGGCTTCGGGGTCCACAAGCTTCCACGCTCCGGTGAGGATGATCACCAGGCCGGTGAACGTGACGACCACGAGGGTGTCGATGAAGGTCTGTGTCATCGACACCAGGCCCTGCCGCACCGGCTGGGTGGTCTTGGCCGCGGCCGCGGCGATGCCGCCGGTGCCAAGGCCGGACTCGTTGGAGAAGATGCCGCGCGCGACTCCCTGCCGGATCGCCATCATGATGCCCGCGCCGACGAATCCGCCCGTGGCGGCGGTGCCGCTGAAGGCGTCGGTGAAGACGAGGCCGAGGGCGCCCGGCAGATCGCCGGCGTTGAACGCGATCACCGCGAGGCCGCCGACGACATAGAGGATGATCATGAGCGGGACGACGGCCGAGGCCACCCGTCCGATCGACTTCACGCCGCCGAGGATGACCACGGCGGCCAGCACCGCGATCAGCAGGCCGGAGATCCACGGGCTGACGTCCCACTGGCCTTCGATGGCCGCGGTCACCGAGTTGGACTGGGTCATGTTGCCGATGCCGAAGGAGGCGATGATCCCGAAGAAGGCGAAGGACATGGCCAGGAACATGCCCAGGTCGCTGCGGATTCCCTTGCTGAGGTAATACATCGGGCCGCCGGTCTGCTCTCCGGCGGAGTTCGTGGTCCGGTACTTCACCCCCAGGAACGCCTCGGAGTATTTGGTGGCCATTCCGACCAGACCCGTCATCCACATCCAGAACAGCGCGCCGGGGCCGCCCACGGCGATCGCGGTGCCGACGCCGGCGATGTTCCCGACGCCGACGGTCGCCGCCAGCGCGATCGAAAGGGCCTGGTAGTGGGAGACGTCTCCCTCTCCGCCCGCTTCCTTGCGTTTGACCAGCGCCATCCACAGGGCGTAGGGCAGCCGGTGCAGCTGGATTCCCTGCAGCAGGACGGACAGATACAGGCCGGTCAGCAGCAACAGGGGAATCAGAAGAAACGGGCCCCAGACGAAGCCCGACAGATCCTCTATCGATTCCTGTTTCGGCAGTTCAAACATTGCAGCTCCATGGGCGATGGGATTGAGCTGGGCGTCGACGGTGAGCCACATTACTGATCACGCGTTGCGGACGCAATAGGATGAACGGCCTTCGTGTCGGCGCGTCGCAGGTCAGGAACCGCGTTGCCGGCCGGCGCGGGCGTCGGGTAAAGTGCCTTCCGGCGTCCAAGCCACCCATGGGGTATGGGGTAATTGGCAGCCCGACTGGTTCTGGCCCAGTTAGTCTAGGTTCGAGTCCTGGTACCCCAGCGTTACAGCTGTTAATCGAACACCGTCCGGCGAGATGCCGGGCGGTGTTCGTTTTTTGCGCGGGGCGTCGGCTGCGGCCCGCAGAAGGCGACTAACTCTCAGGATGAGTCTTCGTAGCGGGTGGCGATCGCGGCGGCGCGGTTGCGTAGGGAGGTGCGCAGCGACTGCGGGGCCAGGGCTTCCGCGTCCGGCTCAACGTCTACACCACCGACGTCGATCTGCTTTTCCAACACTACGGCGTGCTGGCGTCGCGGTTGGACACCGCCCGGGTGGCGCCGACCACCACTATGCTCGGGGTGACACGGCTGGCGATCCCCGGCCAGATGGTCGAGCTCGAGGGGACCGCCGTCGCATGATGCGACCTCGCCGCCTCCGCTGCTCGTGCCGGTTCGACTGGCACGAGTAGCAGGCAGATGGGTGATTTCCGGTGCTCAGAATGGTGACAATCGGCGTCTACGGCTTCGACGGCGAGTCCTTCCTGCAACGACTGCGGCACGCAGACGTCCGCCTGCTGCTCGACGTACGCCAGCGCCGCGGTGTCCGCGGACCCGAGTACGCCTGGGCCAACTCACGTCGGCTGCAGGCGGCCCTCGCCCATGCCCGGATCGCCTACGAACACCGCCCCGAGCTCGCCCCAACCACCGAGCTACGCCAAGTCCAGTACGCCGAGGACGACCGCCAAGGGGTCGGCAAGCGCTCGCGCCGCGAGCTCGCTGCCGAGTACACCCGCCGCTACACCTCCGAGATCCTCGACCGCGCCGACCTCACGCCGATCGTGTCGGCGCTGCCGAGCAGCGGAACCGCAGCATTGCTCTGCGTCGAGCGCGACCCAGAGTCCTGCCACCGCTCGTTGATCGCCCAGCGGCTGACCGAGCGGCACCACGTCACGATCGAGCACCTGCGCCCTTTGTGACGCGTGAATTCCTCGGACGCGAGGTCGTCTCGTACTCCTCGCGCGGCCCGGTTGTCTCATGCCGCACAGGACGCATTCCTACCAGCCGTCCTTGCACGGATCCGCACGGTTGATCGTCCGGTCAGCCCGGTCAGCCGCGATCGCGGTCTGGAACATCCACTACAACTACCACCGGCCACACAGCGCGACAGACGGTCAACCGCCCGCTTCACGGCTCAAGCTCGCCGTCGCCAACGTCCAGCCCTCCTACACCTAGACCTCCCGCATTGGCGCCGATAGCGCGAAACGGCCCCGCCGCCATAGCGTCTGCTGGCGACGGAGCCGATTTTCTTTAGATTTGCCGCGAGAATCCCGAACCTACGGGGCCTCCTCGTAGGCGTAGCCAAGTGGACCGTCCACCTTATAGCCTTCGTCGGACAGCGCGTCCTCCTCGGACTCCGGCGCGACGCGCCACTCCTCGCCGTTGGTGTAGCGGTTCAGCAGAATCTTGCCCTCGGAATCGCGGTACGCGAAGCCGGTGACGCCTTCGTTCACCCAGCCCTCAGCCTCCAGCTGCTCGGCTTCGTCCGAATCGCCGCGCGTCAGCAACCAGGCGTCGGCGGTCTCCGACGGCTTCAGCCGGTGCCAGGTGACGGACTCGGAGAATTCCCGGCACGGCAGGTACGCCACCGGCTCCTCCTCCAGGGTCATGTGGTGTTTCGACACCGCGTCGTCCGCCTCCCCCTTGTTGAGGGTGTAGAGGCGGCCGGTCCCGTCGGACGAGACCAGCTCGTACAAGGGCTGGGGTTCGTCGGTGTCACACCAGTGTCCAGCCGAGGACGGTTGCGGGTCTTCGGCCATGGCGTTGACCGCGGGGACCGCGGCCATCGCTATGGCGGAGGTCGCCACGGCGGCGATGGCCCAGGTGCGTTTCTTCATGGGGTGTTCTCTCCCGGAGAAAGTGTGTGTCCTATGGGTGCTCTTCATGGTCGGCGGCGAAGGCGTTCGCCGCCAGGCGCGGATGCGGAAGTTTTCCGGTCGTTCCTCGGCGTGCCGGGAGCTCCGCGTCCAGGCGTCAGCTCACCGGCCGAGTCCTCGAGCGCGGCGATCTTCGCCGTCACGGTCTCGGCCTGCTTCGCGCGGTGGAGAGACAGGAACTGATCCCGTGCCTGCCGCAGGTGATTCAGCGCCTCGAAGGTTTCCCCCAGGGCGCTGTGGACGTCGCCGAGCTTCTCGTGCGCGCCCGCCTCGTCGACGCGCCGTGCCCCCATCGACGTGCGAAGCATCCCCAGCGCCCTGCTGAAATGCTCCCGCGCGTCTTCATATCGCCGCTGTTTTCGGGCGATGTAGCCGAGACTGTCCAGTGTATCGGCCACCGGGCCGGTGTCGTCGGTGTCGCGCATGAGTTCAAGCGCCCGTTCGCAGTCGGCGCGGCCGCGGTCGAGGTCGCCCATGAGGGCGCGGGTCCAGCCGACGAGGTTCAGGGTCTCGCCCCGCACGTGCGCGGCGCCGCCGGGGCGGCACGCGGCGCGGTGAGCGTTCAGCGCGTGGGGCAGCGCCCCGTCCAGGTTTCCCTGGAACTGCTCGGAGTTCGACATGACGAAATGGCAGCCGATCTGGTTGGTCAGATCGTCGTCGCTTTCGGCCAAGACGAGGGCACGCCGCAGGTGTCCCATGGCCTCGTCGAAGTCGCCGACGTACAGCAGCGCCTGCCCCAGATAGAGGTGACTTTGGGTGCGGGCACGCACTGTGTCGAGGCGCCCGGCGGCCTGGCTGGCGGCCGTCCACATCTCGACGTCGGTTTCGCGTCCGCCGAGCCAGCGCTGCGCGGCCTTCGCCAGCCACGCCAGCTGCCACACCTTTTCGTGCCAGCCGTGCTGCCGAGCCGTGCGCTGAGCCGCCAGGACGTTCGTCTGCTCGGTTTCGAACCACCACAGGGCGGCGGCCCGGTCCGGGATCGGCGCGGACAGGCTCCCCGGGGCCGCGGCGCCCAGGTCGAGCCGTTCCCGCCAGGTCGCCACGTGCCGATCGGCGGCCTCGGCGGTATGCACATAGTGGTCGACGAATCGCCGCCGCGACGCGGCGCGGTCCGCGACGGCCAATTCGCTCGCGGACCGCTCGACGGCGTACAGCCGGGTCAGGTCGTGCAGGCGGAAGCGGCCGGGAACATACTGGTCGACCAGGTTGGCGACTTCCAGGTCCCGCAGCGTGCCACGGGTGTCCGACAGCGAACCGCCCACGAGGCTGGCGATCGCGTGCCCGGTGATGCCCGTGTTCGGCGCCAGCCCCAGCAGCGAGAACGTCCGGGCGGCGCGCGGAGACAGCTGTCGCACCGAACCGGAGAACACCGATCGCATGCCGGCCGACAGCCCGCCGGGGTCGAACGCGTCGAGCCGGTCGGATTCGTCGTGCAGCTCCGCCGCCAGCACGGACAGCGGAAACCGGGGGTGGGCGGCGGCCCGCGCCGCCAGGATGCCGATCGCCAGCGGCACGCCGCCGCAATGCCGCAGCAGCGCGGCGGCGGCGTCGGGTTCGGCGTTCACGCGTTGCTCGCCGATGTGATGCGTCAAGGCGCGCAAGGCTTCGGCGTCGTCGAAGAAGCCGGGACACACGCGCCCGGCGCCGTGGGTGGCCGCGAGCCCAATGAGGCCATTGCGGCTGGTGACGAGAGTGGTGCAGGTCGAGCCGCCCGGCAGCAGAGCGGCGACCTGCGCCTCGTCGAGGGCGTTGTCGAGCACCACGAGAACGCGGCGCCGGGCAAGCAGGCTGCGGTACAGCGCCGACCGGCCCTCGGTGTCCCGCGGTATCGCCGAGGGGTCCACGTTGAGCGCGTAGAGCAGCTGCCGCAGCGCTTCGCTCTCGGTCATCGGTTCGGTGTCGGGGTCGAAGCCCCGCAGATTGAGGTAGAGCTGTCCGTCCGGGAACCGCTCGGCGTTGCCGTGCGCCCAGTGCAGCGCCAGCCAGGTCTTGCCGACCCCGCCCGCACCCGAGATGATCCACAGCGGTTCTCTGCCGACGGCCGCGTCCAGTTCGGCCAGTTCCAGGGCACGGCCGGTGAAGCGGCGGGGCGCGCACGGCAGTTGCTGGGGCGCCTGGGCCGTCGCGGGCCGGTCCGCGGTGCCGGGTTCGGGGTCGTCGCCGGGCAGCTGGCTTTGCGGCAGCGCCGCCGCCAACAGCGCGGCCCAGTCGTCATCGGACAGATTGAGGGTCCTGGCCAGGAGCTTCAAGGTGGCGGGCCGAGGCTGGGACCGGCCCGCCTCGATCTGCCGAATCGCACGGGGGCTGACTCCCGCCTGCTGGCCCAGTCGCTCCTGAGACAGTCCCGCCCGCAGCCGAAACGCACGCAGCAGGCATCCGCAGTTGTCGGCTTTTTCCTTGTCGGGCGGCATTTTGCCAGCCTATTGAGGCCGTTGAATTGACAACTACCGAAATTGTGCCGGTTTTCCACATGACCGCGCCGGGGTCCGCCGCCCGCGACCAAAAGGATGGTCAGGCCGGCTAGCTCGCTTTGCCTCTGGCCAGGCAGAGCAGACTTTCACGTTGCACCCTAGAGGCGGCTTGGCGGCACAGGACGCACGTGGTCACAGGGGCTGGAGCCGGGCGTGCAGGAGGCAGAATTCGTTGCCTTCTGGGTCGGCCAGGACGTGCCAGCCCTCGGCGCCGGTCTGGCCGACGTCGGCGGGCTTGGCGCCGAGAGCGAGCAGCCGCTTCAGCTCGGCGTCCTGGTCGCGGTCGGTGGCGTTGACGTCGATGTGCAGCGGGAGCTTCCCGGTCCGCGGGTCGCCGCTGGGGCTGAGGATCAGGGTGGGCTGCGGGCCGCCGAAGCCGACGTCGGGCGGCCCGATCTCGATGCTTCCGTCGTCCTCCCGGCCGAGTTCGACGTAGCCGAGAACCTTGCTCCAGAATGCGGCGAGCCGCTCGGGGTCGGCGGCGTCGACGACCAGCTCACTGATGCGGCATGCCATGCCCGACAGTGTACGTAGACAACCAGAGAGTCGTTCGTCTGCCGCGTGCTGGAGGGCGAAGCATTCCGCACCCTCGCGGCCGTCCTCATCCGCTGCCGCCGAACCGGGATGTACGACAGGAGGCCGGCTTTCCGTCGTAGGCTGAATCTCGCACGTGACAGACAGGAGGCTGAGGTGGCCGAGACGACGGTGGCCGAGGTGATGGCCGAGCTGGCCGAGCTCGAGGACCCGAAGGCACGCGAGGTGAACGAGAAACACGGTGACGATCACGGCGTGAACCTCGGCAAGCTGCGCGCGCTCGCGAAGCGGCTGAAGACGCAGCAGGAACTCGCGTGCCGGCTCTGGGAGACCGACGACACCGCGGCGAGACTGCTGGCGCTCCTGATCTGCCGCCCGAAGGCGTTCGAGCGTGACGAGCTGGACGTCATGGTGCGCGAGGCACGCACACCCAAGGTGCACGACTGGCTGGTGAACTACGTGGTGAAGAAGAGCCCGCACGCCGAACAGCTGCGCCTGGC